>JBMZNW010000039.1:1850-10896 GCA_049619915.1 Gammaproteobacteria bacterium | reverse complement strand
GGTGGCAAAAAACATGTTGCAGATTTAAAGAAAACTGTTGAAAATAAACATATCAAAGTTGATCTTTAAACAACACTAACTGTATTAGAGGTAGCCGATCCTAAATCATTACTAACAACGCAATAATAAGCGCCGCAAACATCAGCCCAAATTCTTTTTTAATCGTATTTGATGCGACAGTGATAGGGATGATTAAGATACTTAAACCTAATACCAGACCGACATTGGTAATATTTGAACCAAGCGCATTACCAATCGCAATTGCTGTTTTGTCTTGCCAGGCGGAAACAGAGCCGACAATAATTTCAGGAGCTGAGGTGGCAAAACCGACGATGGTTAAACCAATAATAAGCGGCGGCATGCCTAATTGGCGGGCAATATTGGCTGCACCTTCGACAAAAACATCTGCGCCGTAGATTAGTAAAGCAAAGCCAATAAGAACGAATAAACATGCGACCAGCATTAGCCCGCTTTTCCCCATACAATTTAATTACTCTGATGATGCCAGAATAAGATTGCAGAATAAAACAATAATAAATCAGTAATAAATCGACTCTGGGTCGTTAGCGTTGTTTTAGTTTTTACCTGAATCAGAAAAAAACATAGACTGTAACTAATTGTTTAATTAATAGAATCACATGTCTGATCGTTACAATTTATTAAAAAGCTGGTTGAGCGAGGTGATGGGCACTCAGGACTTTGAGTTAAAGCCCGCTTCAGAAGACGCCAGTTTTCGTTCATATCATCGCCTTTCGCTGCAAGATAAAAGCTTTATTGTCATGGATGCGCCGCCACCGGAAGAAGATTGCAAACCGTTTGTGCAGATAAACGAAACCTTATTAGCCAGCGGTATTAATGTACCTGTTATTCATCATATGGATTTGGAGCAAGGTTTTTTAGTGCTGGATGATTTTGGCGATACGCTTTATTTGCCAGAATTAAATTCAAATAGCGCAGATAGACTGTATTCCGATGCGATTAAGTCGCTGGTGACGATGCAGTCGAAAACAGAAACCCAAGATATTCCTGTTTATGATGAAGCATTATTGCGTCGCGAAATGGCGCTGTTTACTGAATGGTTGTTAGCAAAACATTTGCAAATCGACCTGAGCAATGAAGAAACAGCAGCTATTAATACGGTATTCAGTTTGTTGGTCGACAATGCCATACAACAGCCACAAGCTTTTGTGCACAGGGATTTTCATTCAAGAAACCTGATGATTACCAAAACCAATAATCCGGGCGTGATTGATTTTCAAGATGCAGTGCATGGCCCAATTAGTTACGACCTCGTGTCTTTATTAAAGGATTGCTATATCAAATGGTCGAAACAGGAAATAAATGGCTGGCTGGAGTTTTATCTGCAACAACTCTCGGAACGTGGAACAGAAATAGACCGGCAAACGTTTCAACGCTGGTTTGATTTAATGGGTGTTCAGCGTCACCTAAAGGCCAGCGGTATTTTTGCGCGATTATCGCTTCGAGACGGTAAGCATCATTTCTTAAATGATGTGCCGCGTACGCTCTCTTATATAGTCGATCTTAAAAGTGATTATGAAGAACTATCCAGCTTATGTACTTTAATAGAAGAAAAGGTTTTACCCAGTCTGGAGCAAGCATCTAAATGAGAGCAATGATTCTGGCAGCGGGTCGTGGCGAACGTATGCGCCCACTAACTGATACGATTCCGAAGCCGTTATTGGAAGTGAACGGCAAAGCATTAATCAATTATCAAATAGAAGCACTGGAAGCAGCCGGTATTAGAGAGCTGGTGATCAATACTGGTCATCTTGGCGAACAGATTCAATATGAATTAGGAACCGGTAGTCATCTTGGCGTTGATATTGTCTATTCTGATGAAGGAGAAAATATTCTGGAAACAGCGGGAGGAATAATTAAGGCTTTGCCTTTATTAGGCGACGATCCTTTTATTGTCACTAATGCCGATATCTTTACTGATTTTGATTACAGCTCGTTACCGGAAGAGCCTGATTATGATGCGCATTTAGTTTTGGTCGATAATCCTGCGCATAATCTGAAAGGCGATTTCTTTCTGGAAAACGGGCGTATTTTGCAACAAGGAACCAAAAAATTAACCTACAGTGGCATCAGTATTTTCCATCCTTATTTTTTTGAAGACTGTTGTCCAGGTCGCGCACCTCTTGCTCCGCTTCTACATAAGGCCGCACTAGAAAAACGCCTTGGTGGTCAACACTTTACAGGCGAATGGTCAGATATTGGCACGCCTGCTCGCCTTAAAGAGCTTAATGATAATTTAGCTTAAAAAGAAAGTAACTGCTTACATACTCGCTTAAAATAAATTAACTATTCTGAACTTTCAGTCCTCGTTTTTGCCATAGTTCTGCGACGCAATACAGCACACGATGCTGTGCTTACATAAATTACGTTATTTCCTACATCTTGTAGTAATAAGCATTTTAACCACTATATATAGAATAAATGCGTTGAAAGGGGTATAGTTCGCGCCAATTTCAGCGGTTTGTCGTTAATTTAATACACTTGGTTTGAATTTATAGGTTTGAATTTAATGAGAAATGGTTCGCTTACAATCAGCTGTTTTGCAAAAGCCCTGCTACTGACATCGGTCTTGTCAGCGTCAGCTTATGCGAATGAAAAACCAATCGAAGTTGAAAGTTGTTTAACGCCTGTTAACGATGCACAAAGCATAAGCAGTAACAAACTATCTCTACAAAGTTCACAAGATCTAGAAGCCATTATCGACCGTGGCAATCTGCGCATTCTCCTGCAAAAGAAAACAAACGGCTGCACCATTAGTCAAAAAGAATTTCAGCTAATCGAAGAGTTCGCGAATACAAATAAACTAACACTTGATTGGGTTTATGTAGAAAATGATTGGCAGTTATTACCCGAATTAATTAAAGGTCATGGCGATATTATTGTTGCTCAGGATCAAAGTCTTTCAGCAAGCATTCAAGGCGAAATCAATTTTAGTCACCCTTGGGCAAATGCTGCGTATAAAGTTGTTGAACGTTCTGATAGTAGTCGAATTATCGGTATTGAAGATCTGGCTGGCAGACAAGTCGCTACTTATAAGTCATCAACAATATGGAATAAATTAACCGAGCTTTCCAAATCACAAGTTGGCCTGCGACTACAAGAAATTCCATCCGATCTTTCTTATCAAAAAGCCATGGAAAGAGTAAAAAGTGGTGAATATGATTTGGCGGTAATAGACAGTTTATTTCTTGATACTTACCTTCCATTAAATACAGAACTTCAGGCTAACTTCAGTTTATCTGAACAACGCAATATGGCTTGGGCTGTAAGAGAAGGTTCGGATGAATTACACAAAAGCCTGAATCAATATTTAAACCAGCAGTATCTAACTCATAATATTGCTTCAACTTATTTTGAAGATCTGTCCTTAATAAAAGAACGTGGTGTCTTGCGTGTTATCACGACCGCGAATCCTTCGCATTATTATCTTCATGAAGGTAAGTTGCTCGGCTTTGAGTATGAATTATTAAGCCAGTTTGCTTCTAAGCACGCGTTGCGTGTTGATGTTGTTTTAGCAAATTCACCAGCAGAAATGTTTCAGCTTCTTAAAGAAGGCAAAGGTGATGTCATTGCTGCATCGCTACCAGGCAGCTTGATTAATACTGACGATACTATCCAGTTTACCTCGCCTTATCATTACGCAAGTCCTGTTATCGTTGGTCGTGATTCAGAAGAGTTAATCGTTGATATTCGTGATCTCGAAGGCAGAAGAATTACCTTGGCCGAAGACAGTCCCTATTGGGATTATATGTTGCAGTTAAAAGAACGTGGCGCAGAATTCGAACTGGTAAAAGCAGAAGCTAGCGTTAACATGGAAGGTGCATTGTTAATGGTTGCTTTAGGCATGTATGACTTATCAGTCGTAGGCAATCATCAAGTCAGTCAGACTTATACAAAAAATGTTGGCCTAGCTGCAAAACTCATTTTATCTGAACCTTTGGCGCATCGTTGGGCAGTGAGAAGTCGTGATCAGCATTTAACCAAAGCGTTAAATTTGTTTATAGAAAATGAATACCGAAGTGCTACCTACAATGTCTTGCATGCTAAGTATTTTGAACAAAGAAAAATTGAGAGTTCAAATAGTCGCGTGACACGAGTTGACTCAATCTCACCTTATGACGATGTGACAAAAAATTATTCAGAAGAATACGGGTTTGATTGGCGTTTGATAACGGCATTGATGTTTCAGGAAAGCCAGTTTAACCCCACAGCCTATTCCTATGCCGGAGCAGAAGGCTTAATGCAATTAATTCCAGCAACAGCAGAATTGATGGGTGTTAGCGATACCAGTAATGCAGAAAGCAGTATAAATGCAGGCATTCGCTATCTCGATTATCTAAGAGGTAAGTTTGAACAAGACTTATCATTAGAAAACCGCATCTGGTTTACGCTTGCTTCTTATAATGCCGGTTATGGTCGAGTAAAACGCGCACGCGCATTAGCAGAAAAAATGGGACTGGATAAAGATCAATGGTTCGATAACGTTGAGTTAGCCATGCTCGAATTAGCTAAACCTTATGTAAAAGATGGTCAGCAAGTTCGTTATTGTCGTTGTGGACAAACCGTAGTTTATGTCCGCGAAATTCGCACTCGTTATTTTAATTATATTCGCTTAACAGATACGCGTAAGATTGCGAGAACTTTCTCGTTTGATACGAAAACGAAGTATATAAATTAACGTCCACAGCAGAGGCAAACATGGAGCGCAGCGGAATGTCTGTCTTGCTGGCTGTGCTTGTCAGATTTTGAATGTATAGATATCTTCGTATTCATCATCTTTGCAAAACTCATCACTCAACGACAAGCTCCCACATACGTTAAAGCTTGAATATTTGTTAAAGTACGATTGAAATAGCCCTAAACTGACTTTGTTGCTTGGGTCAATCGTAACAAGGCCGTTTTCAATTCCTAACTGTTTGCAAGAGCTTAAAAATTCGTCAATGAGCGCAGTTGAAACCCCTTTTCCTCTAATATTCTTGGAAACTCCAATTTGCCATATCAGCACGGTAGAAGGTTCAGAGACGCTTTTGATACCAGAAATAAATCCTACGATGTTTCCATTTTCCTCACATATATGCCATAACCGCCCAAATTGGCTATAAAGCACCCAATATGTGTAGAGCGTATGAAAACCAAGAGGCGGATTGTCTTTTACAAATGCTCTTATCTTTCCCAAATCTTCTTCTGTTACATGTCTAATATTCATTAACGTATACCCAACAGTCGACTCTGCTTAAACTCATTCTATAGTTAGTCCTTGCTAATTCAGACTTACCAATATTCGTAGGATCAAAACCAAGAAAGCCGTCTAGTTTTCTGATGTTTTTTACATCTTCCACCAAAAATACCATGTATTTTTCACTAGAGGGGCTGTCCATTTCGACAAAATCACTTAGGTAATCGCTTTCGTGAATAGTGGGTAATTCGATTTTACCGCCGACAGATTCTATTTTTTCAATTTGAGGTTTGCTTAACGCTAGATATTCATCTTTCCTAGAATTGGTATATAGCGCTAGTCGCTCGTATCCGCACTTAGCAAAATATCTCCTCAGCCCGCCTCTTTCTGGATACGAAAAAAAGTCAAACCAATATTCGAAAAATACTTCCCGGTCACTCCTTTCTAGAATATGTTGTTCTTCTAGATAAATTAGGTGCTCAAAAAAATTAAACATTAGATCTAGTCTGCGCAAGTTTTCGACTTCTTGTTTCGTAAGTTTTATGTGTCTATCGGTCACTCTCTTTTCTAATAGAGGAGCAACAATCTCTATGTATTCATGCTCGAAAACATCCCTTGCCCAAAAATATTTTTCATTCGTATAAAAAGAATTATACATGTCAAATATTCTTTTAGTGGCCTCTGCGCGTTTAGATTTTTTATACGTGTAGATGGCCCAGCCTCCAGCAAAAACAGCGGCGATATTGACAGCTATTTTCGTGAATGAATCAAGGTTACTTAACAACATATCTGGGGACATCTATAAAACTCCCAGATTAAGTAGTACCGATACGATAAAGAGCATCCAAAATAACCTTGTGGGTATCTTTGTCCAGTGGTAACGATTCACATGATTGTCTCTTAAAATCTAACTATATTTTAATGAACACTTTGTCCGCTAACCTACTATAGGTTTTGATAGGTAACATAGATATAACCCTCCGTGCTTCAATAAAATAAGTAGTGAATTTATTATACTGACGATATATGAGTTTTCATACTTCGTTTACTTGCTATATATAACTGTTAATACTAGAAAAATTATAATTGTTATCGAAAATAATGCTAAATAATAATTATCAATGAATGATTTTACTTTTTCTGCATTAACATCTTTCTTCAATATAATGTATATAGTAGTAGCGATAAGGCATGTGCCTAGTGCAATTAAATAACCTGTAATGCTTCCTTGCATATTATTTATTTATATATAGTCGGATCAGCAATACCTGCTGCTTTAAAACCTTCTTTTCTAAATCGACATGAATCACAATGTCCGCAGGCGCGGCCTTCTTCATCAGCTTGATAGCAAGATACGGTTAAGGCGTAGTCAACATTAAGCGAAGCACCTTTTTTTATGATATCTGCTTTTGATAATTCGATTAACGGTGTGTGTATATTAAAAGCAGCGCCTTCGACGCCTGCTTTCGTTGCTAACATTGCCAGTTGTTCATAGGCTTTAATAAACTCAGGGCGACAATCGGGATAACCTGAGTAATCAACCGCATTAACGCCGATAAAGATATCGTTTGCATCAATGACTTCTGCCCAGGCTAGTGCATAAGATAAAAAGATAGTATTACGTGCAGGCACATAGGTAACGGGTATACCTTCTGAAACGTCATCTTCTGGGATATCAATGTCTGTATCCGTTAATGCCGAGCCACCGATTTGTCCCATGTCGAGAGAAATGACTTTATGATCTTTTACATTAAATGATGTTGCTATTTTTTTAGCCGCGTTTAACTCGCTGATATGGCGTTGGCCGTAATCAAAACTCAACGCATAACAATCAAAGCCCAAGTCTTTTGCAATAGCGAGTGTTGTTGTTGAATCCAATCCGCCTGATACGAGAACAATTGCTTTATTAAAGTTCGTCATTTTTATTCCTAAACACCCGGTTTGTTTCCCCACAGATATTTATGAAGTTGTAATTGCATACGCACGTTTAAGTTATCTTGCAGAATCCAGTCTGCCAAGTCTGTTGCATTGAGTGTTGTATGTTCGGGTGAAAAAAGAACTTCGCAATAATTTGTTAAGTCTCTATCGTTTAATAGTTGTTTCGACCATTCATAGTCTGCTTGATTACAAATAACAAACTTTAATTGATCTGTTTTATTAAGATGCTTTAGGTTTTCATATTTGTTTTTACTTTCTTCTTCAGAAGCGGGTGTTTTGATATCAACGATTTTCATAACGCGTTTATCGACATTGGCAATATCAATCGCGCCACTGGTTTCTAATGACACAAGATAACCTTCATCACAAAGTTGGGTTAGTAATTCATGGCAAGCGCGTTGTGCTAAAGGCTCGCCGCCCGTTACTGTTACATGTTTCGTCTGGTACTGGCTGATGTCACTGATAATATTATCAATCGACATTTTTCCGCCGTCATAGAAAGCATATTCGGTATCACAATATTGGCAGCGTAAAGGGCAGCCGGTTAAACGAATGAATATCGTCGGCAAGCCAATTTTTGTTGATTCGCCTTGCAGCGAAAAAAAGATTTCATTAATGCGTAGCTCAGTCGGAGTTTTTTTTTGCGCCGAAGAGTCAGGTTGAGCGCCAGTTTGCATATCTAAGTGGTTTCAGAATCTATCTTTCTTAAACGTTCAGTAGCAAGTCTGGCTGCTGTTGTTCCTGGGTATTGCGCTTTTACTTCTTCCAGTGTTTTTTTAGCATCTGCGGCATTACCCAGTTCTGCATAACTGTAACCAATTTTTAATAAGGCATGCGATACTTTTTTACTATCAGGATAAGTATTAAGTAACGCTTGATATTCATTAATAGCAAGTTCGTACTTTTGCATGACATAGTTTGTTTCACCTAGCCAATACTGTGCATTATCCGAAAAAGGATTTGTCGGGTAATCTTTTAGAAAAGATTTAAATGCAACAAGCGCCTGATCATAACGAGAGTCTTTAAGTAACTTGAATGCCTTTTGATAAGCTGCTTCCGCTTTTGCTGGATCAGGTTTTTTTACAACATCACTTTCTGCTGAATCAGCTACTGTTGAAGCTTCTGATGACTCTTCACTTGTTGATGCCGTATCCTCAGTCGATGTTACTGCTGTGTCTTCGCTTGCCGTTAGCGTGCCTGAGTTTGTTGAGCCATTTTTTTCAACACGCTGCAAACGATTGTCGACGTCAGTATAGAGTTCACGTTGCTTTTGTTTTAATTGCTCTATTGTATGTGTCTGTACTTCAATCTCTCCACGTAAGGTGCTGACTTCTGTTTTTAATGACTCAAGCAGATCAAGCATATCCAGCAACGCACTGTTATTGACTGCACGCTCGACCTTTTCAAGTCGAGCATTATAGTCGCCGGTAATCGGAGCGGGGATAGGGTTTATTTTTTCTGTAGTATCTTCAGCAAAAGCAGCATTAAAGATAAAGCTAACAGTTAATAAAATAATAAATCGCATATAAATCCATTAAAAAAAATTAATATAGTATTTCAACACGTCGGTTCTGCTGCCAAGCTGATTCGTCGTGCCCATCTACAGCCGGACGTTCTTCGCCATAACTCACCAAGCGCACTTGGCTGGAAGAAGCGCCAAGAATTAATAGTTGTTGTTTAATCGACAATGCACGGCTTTCACCGAGAGCTAGGTTGTATTCACGAGAACCACGTTCGTCCGCATGGCCTTCTAATGTAATGGTCGTATTCGGGTTTTGGCTAAGATAGCTTGCATGCGCTTCGATTGTTGAGCGGTATTCCGAACGAATTTCATCACTATTGTATTCAAAATAAATAATGCGAACTGATAAGGGACTTTGTGGATCATCAAGT
>JBMZNW010000039.1:0-1840 GCA_049619915.1 Gammaproteobacteria bacterium | reverse complement strand
CGGTACCATAAGCTTGAGCGCCGCCTTCTTCTGAACCTTCCGCGCTAGCCGAAGCACTGGTGCTCAGATCTTCAACTTCAACAGCTTGATCTTCTTTTACTTGGCTGTTGCTACAGCCAAAAAGCAGGCCGGTTAAACTTAATACGAGTAATAGACGCAAAGACATAATTTTTTCTCCTTATCAGCATTTTTAGCTGCATTTAATTAAACAGCATAACATTCATAAGTCAGTCTTATAAAGTGACTTACTTTAAAAAAGGGCTCCAGGCCGGTTCACGTACATCACCCTGTTGTAAACCAAGGCGTTGGTGAATACGACCGTCAGTTGAAACAGCAGCAAGTTGTCCGCCGCGGACTCCTGTCGTGGCATAGATAATCATGCCCCCATTAGGTGCAAAACTGGGTGACTCATCAAGACGGGCGTCGGTTAATACATCAATATAACCGCTTTTTAAATCAAGTAGACCAATTCGATAGGAGCTGCCAACAGCATGCACCAATGTCATTGATTTTCCATCAGGTGAATATTCGGCGCGCGCATTGTATTTGCCTTCAAAACTAATGCGTTTCGGTTTGCCACCGTTAACTAAATCGATTTCATAAATTTGTGGGCCACCACTTCTATTAGAAGTAAACGCGAGCTTGCGTCCACTTGGTGACCAGTTTGGTTCAGTATCAATGCCGCCATGTCGGGTAATGCGTTGTAATGATCGTGTATTTAGATCCAGCACATAAATTTCAGTGTTGCCGTCTTTAGATAAAGTCATCGCTAGTTTGTTGCCGTCAGGCGACCAATCTGGCGAACTGTTAATGCCGGCAAAGCCGGAAACGCGTTCGCGTTGTCCGGTTAAAATGTTTTGTACATAAATGGCAGAATTTCTCCCTTCAAAAGAAACATAGGCAATCTTTTTACCGTCAGGTGACCATGATGGAGAAAGAATAGGTTCTGGAGATTCGAGTAATACCTGAGCGTTGAAACCATCAGCATCAGCGATTTGCAGCGAATGTATCCTTTTATCGTTTTGTTTATTAACTGTGATGTAAGCAACGCGCGTATCAAAAGCGCCGGGAATGCCTGTTAGTTTTTCAAACACAACATCACTAATTTGATGTGCAGCGCGGCGAAGTAGATTAGCTTTGGCCGGAATACGAAAGCCTGCTATTTGTTTGCCTCTATAAATATCAACTAGCCTGAAGCTGACTTCATAACCACCTGTCTCGCTTAGGTTAAGTTCGCCGATCAGAATATTTTCCATACCCAGCTTGCGCCAATCACCAAAGTTAATTGCGTTGTAATCGGTAGGACGCTGTGGCAAGTCCTGTTCATCCATCACATCAAAGCGACCACTGCGTTTTAAGTCATTACTAATAATAGTTGCCAGATCGACAGGTGCAGCATTGCCCGCTTGTGCCCAGCCAAAAGGAATAATAGCAATAGGTAATGATTTTTCTACGCCTTGAGTAATCTTGATATCAAGTACGGCATGCGCCTGTAAGGAGATAAACAAACTGCTTAAGGCGATTAATTTTAATAAGGTTTTCATGTCTGGCGTTATACCCTAATTGTATCTTATGGTTCAAATTCGATTCTAATATTACGCATTTTTTCAAATAGCCTTGCTTCGTCAGGGACCGGTAAAGGTGAAGATTTATAAACTGCATCTTCCGCACGCTTATCGAATAAATCATTGCCGCTAGATTTAACAATCGATGCTTCAGCTACTGTGCCGCCTTCAATCATGCGGATCAGGATGACGCAAGACAAACCTTCTTCCAAACCAAGTTGGTTAAATTTGCTTTCAATGGTTCTTCTAATCCTTATTGAATACTTTTGTATTTC
>JBMZNW010000038.1:4129-10920 GCA_049619915.1 Gammaproteobacteria bacterium | reverse complement strand
CCAGTCGCATGATTCGTGGTAGTCAGGTTGCGGCCTCGGCTAGTGCGGGTTATCGCATGGCATCACGACTAGATAATTTATTTATGTTCTCTGGTACGCCAGCAAAAGATAAGACTGTTGATGATTTGGAAGTCGCTTTTCGTAAAGAGATTCTTGATGTTCAAACTAAACCTGTTACAGAAGAAGAGTTACAACGTGTTAAAGCACAAGTTGTTTCCAGTAATGTTTATGAAAAAGATTCTGTTTTTTATCAAGCGATGATTATAGGCACGTTGGAAACAATTGGGCTTTCATGGACGTTGGCGGATAAATATGTAGAACGCGTTAATTCAATTACGGCAGAGCAGGTTATGCAGGTTGCCAAGAAATTTCTCGTTGATGATCGTTTAACTGTAGCTGAACTTGAGCCATTACCTTTAGATAGTGCGCCGAAGAGAAGGCTTCCAGCAGGAGGGTTTGGTCGTGGTCATTAGTCTAAATGTTATGAGAGTATTTTTATCGTTACTATTGTTTGTTAGTTGGTCAGCGCATGCTTCGCCAAAAATTGAAACGTGGGAAACCAGTCAAGGCACACCCGTTTATTATGTTCATGCGCCACAATTACCGATGGTTGATATGCAGATTGTTTTTGATGCGGGCGGTAGTCGTAATGGTGACCTACCGGGTTTAGCGTCATTAACAAATGGTTTGTTAAATCAGGGTGCTGGCGGTTTGGATGCTGATGCAATTAGTCAGGGCTTTGAGTCTCTTGGCGCTATTTATGGTGCTAATTCAGGACAAGATTCATCTTCTGTTTCGATAAGAACATTAACCGAAGAAAAACTGTTAACGAAAGCGATAGAAAATTTAAAACGTGTTGTTTCCAAGCCGGACTTTCCAGAAGACGCGTTAGAGCGCCGACGGGCTCGCACTTTAATTGGATTGCAATCAAAACAACAATCGCCAAGTTCATTAGCGCGTGATGCTTTTATGGAAGCGGTTTATCAATCTCATCCTTATGCTAAACCAACAGATGGTACAGCAGAGTCTATTAAAGCGATTAAGCGACAAGACGTTATTGGTTTTTATAAAAAGCATTACGTTAGTAGTAATGCCATGATTGCTATTGTTGGTGCCGTTGATCGTAAGCAAGCGGAGCAAATCGCTGAAGAGTTGTTGTCAGAATTACCAAAAGGTGAGAAAGCAGCGCCTTTGCAAAAAGTAAAAGATCTGGAAAAAGCAAACACGGTTTTTATTGAACACCCTTCTGCTCAAACACATATCTTAGTCGGTCAGCCGGGTTTGAAACGCGGTGATCCAGATTACTTTCCGTTATATGTTGGTAACCATGTTTTAGGTGGCGGCGGTATGGTGTCACGTTTGTTTGAAGAAATTCGGGAGAAGCGCGGTTTGTCTTATAGTGCATACAGTTACTTCTCGCCTATGAGATTTAGTGGGCCTTTTCTCGCTGGATTACAAACGCGTTCGGATCAGGTTGATGAAGCACTTTCTGTTCTAATGGAAAACATTAGTCGCTTCATCGAAGAAGGACCGAGCGAAGAAGAATTAACTGCGTCGAAGAAAAACATTACTGGTGGTTATGCTTTACGCATAGACAGTAATAGCAAGATTCTTAATTATGTTGTTGTTATTGCTTATTACGGTTTGCCTCTGGATTATCTTGATACTTTTAATGCTAATGTTGAAGCAGTAACGATAGAGCAAATTAAAGATGCTTTTAAGCGTCGATTAACACCGGATAAATTAATTACCGTGATGGTTGGTTCGCCCGCGGAAAAACCAGCAGAAAAAGAGCCAAAGTAATTGGCAGGACAGGGCAAGGTTCGCATTATCGCGGGTAAATGGCGCGGTAGAAAACTCGACGTTATTGATTCTCCCGGGCTGCGCCCGACACCGGATCGCATTCGTGAAACATTGTTTAATTGGCTGCAACAAGAAATCGTTGCAGCTCGTTGTCTGGACTTGTTTGCCGGAACAGGTGCGTTAGGTTTCGAAGCCTTATCTCGCGGCGCATCAGAAGTAGTAATGGTTGAGTCTGATGCGAAAATTGTCGAGTCATTAAAACAACATGCGCAAATACTGAACAGTGATAATCATACGATTCAACGTGCCGATGGTTTATCTTGGTTAAAGCAAGGCGCTGAACCGTTTGATATTATTTTTCTCGATCCTCCTTTCCAACAGGGCTATATAGAAAAATGTTGTGATTTAATTATCCAAGAGTCATTGTTGAAGTCGGATGGTTTGGTTTATATTGAATCAGAAAAGAATCTAGAATTACCTGCTGGTTGGCAAATTAAAAAACAAAAAAACGCAGGTCAGGTACAATCAATGTTAGTAGAGTTAAGTAAAGAGGCTTAAAAATTAAATATGGTTACAGCAATTTATCCCGGAACGTTTGATCCCATTACTCAAGGACATGTTGATATAGCTCATCGAGCAGCGCTCATGTTTGATAAGCTGATTTTTGCTGTTGCAGAAAGTAAAAGAAAGAATACTTTGTTTTCGAATAAAGAACGTCTGGTGCTCGCCAGCAATGTTTTGTCAGAAATTGAAAATGTTGAAGTGCTTCCTTTTCATTCGCTGGTGACTGATTTTGCCAAAGAGAATGGTGCGACAGTTATTGTGCGTGGTATACGCGCTGTTGCGGATTTTGATTATGAATTCCAAATGGCGGGTATGAATCGTCAATTAGCACCAGAAGTCGAAACTATCTTTTTATCACCAGATGAAAACTTAAGTTCTATTTCTTCCAGTCTTGTTAAAGAAATTTCATCGTTTGGTGGTGATGTGAGTAAGTTTGTTCATCCGTCAGTGTTAATTGCTTTAAAAGAAAAACATAATCAATAAAATATTTATGAAACGCATTCTTTCGTTCGTCTTCGCTTTAAGTTTCTTTTCTCAATCACTCTTCGCAGAATCAATACAACCTGCTGTTGCAACGGCTCATCCGTTAGCAACAAAAGCTGGCGTAGAAATATTAAAGAAAGGTGGTAATGCGTTTGATGCTGCCGCAGCAATCACGGCATCACTTGCTGTAGTTGAGCCTTATGGTTCAGGAATAGGTGGCGGCGGCTTCTGGTTAATACATCGTGCTTCTGATGGTAAACAGATCATGATTGATGGTCGTGAGAAAGCGCCAATGCGTGCGCATAAAGATATGTATCTCGATGAGTCAGGTAATGTCATAAAAGGGTTGTCTATTAATGGACCTATGGCCGCAGGTATTCCTGGTGTACCTGCGGGTATTGAACATCTAACAAAAAAATACGGTCGTTTGTTTTTACAAGAAAATCTTGCGCCAGCGATTAAGCAAGCAAATGAAGGCTTTGATGTTACTGAGCGTTATCAAAAGTTAATGGGCTTTAGAAGTAAGGTTGTAAAGAACTATGCTGAAGCTGCGTCTATCTTTTTAAAAAATAATGATATCCCGCCTTTAGGCTATTCTATTGTGCAAAAAGATTTAGCAACAACACTAGAGTTGCTTGCCAGTAAAGGTCGCGATGGTTTTTATAAAGGGACTATTGCAAAAAAAATGGTTGATAGCGTTAAGCGCAATGGTGGTATCTGGGAGCTTGAAGATTTAGCTAATTATAATCTTGTCGAACGTGAGCCGATTGTTACTAACTATAAAGGTATTAAGGTAACGTCTGCGACATTGCCCTCATCCGGAGGCATTGTTATGGGGCAGGCGTTAACAATACTCGAACATTTTGATTTAAATAAGTTTGATCCAATAACGCGCAAACATATTGTTATTGAAGCGATGCGCCGAGCTTATCGTGATCGTGCTGCTTATCTTGGCGATATGGATTTTATTGATGTGCCGATTGATCGTTTGTTGGATAAAAATTATATCGAAGGCATGGCTTTAACAATTGATGTTAATAAAGCAACGCCAAGTTCTGAGTTAAGTGATGTTGCTGCTTATCAAGGTGCAGGTTCTGATACAACACATTTTTCTGTGATTGATTCTGAAGGTAACCGCGTTGCTGCAACGTTAAGCATTAACCTGCCATTTGGTTCAGGCTTTGTTGCTGAAGGTACGGGTGTGTTATTAAATGATGAAATGGATGACTTTTCTATGAAGCCATTAACAGCGAACGCCTATGGTCTCGTTGGTGATAGTGCGAATGCTATTGCGCCCGGCAAACGTCCTTTATCAAGTATGACGCCAACCTTTGTCGAAACAAAAGATCGTATTGGCATATTAGGTACACCCGGTGGAAGCCGTATTATCAGTATGGTGTTACTTGGTGTGCTTGATTTTGCTGAAAGACGATTACCTAAATCATGGGTTAGTGTACCGCGTTATCATCATCAATATCTTCCCGATGAAGTCCAGTTTGAAAAAGGCGGTTTAACTTCAACCGAACAAGAGCAGCTTAGAAAGAAAGGTCACACGTTAAAAGAAAAGAATCGTCAGTATGGAAATATGCAGGCGATCATGGTCTGGAAGAAAAAGAACGTCAGCTTTGCTGCTAGCGATCCGCGTGGTGAGGGTAGGGCTGAAATTGTTTATCTTTCAGAATAATTACTTAAAAAGCGCCCATTTCACTTTTTTAATGCCCATATTTCTATAAATTGATGATTCTTTAAGTTATTGAAACTAAGATGGTTTAAAGCATTTTCATGCTAAGTTTATTTAATAGAACAACTCAAAAATCGATACTGGAATAAGTTAAAGTAAACATCTTGGATAAATAAGACTATACTTTAAACTGTTATCATTTCTTAATGACATGGAGGTTTTTTTATGTTGTCTTTTACTTCTACTAATATCTATCGGCCAAAGTGCCTTCTCTTATCTAGTTAGTTCTTGATGAAACTATTTTCGGGGATCAGTATGGGTTCAACGTTAAAGCTTATTATAAGGAAGCTAACTAAAGGGCTCTTTTTGATTGGATGGATTTGGTTGTTGTCTATTGTTGCTTTGTATGCTGCATCTAATTCTGTTTCTAAACAGGTATTTGAGTTGTTCGAATATAATACAGTGTTTTATTATTTCAATTATTTTGATCAAGAAGAAATAGATCCGGGAAGAGAGCTAACGAGATATCTTAGTAGGTACAGAGAAAACCCTCCTCCAATTGAAAGCGTTATTGAAATGTTTCTCTCGCGTCCACATTGGACACAGATAAACCTTGAAAGCGAAGGAAACATTAGCAATCATGTTTACTGGAAACGACATCAATATAGGCGTTTATTTGAAAAAGCGCACCAAAAATTAACACTTATTGCCTTAGACGATACTGTAAATGTTAAAGATGCAAAAATTAATTTTGAAGAAGTTGTTCCGTCCACATTTATAAAGTTACCATTTGCAGCAGCTGGCTCTTTTACAATACCGCCAATTGCTGCAAACTGGGTCATGGCAGAACGACCTAGACTAAAGCTACGTAAAGCTAGAAGTCAGTTAATTGATACCTTTGTTTTATTAATGGTTCTTGGAGCGTTTGGTTCCCTTATATTTTTGACAAGAGATTATATAGTTTATGAAGAAGCGTCCTCTTTAGAAACATACATATTTAGACCTATACTTGGGATGTTCTTAGCGATATCAATGTTTATTATTGACATAGCTGCTCACACAGTATTATCTCAATCGCATATATTTGAAATTCGGAAAGAAACTCTATATCTCCTTGCTTTTGCTGCTGGGCTGTTATCTGAGCAAGCGTATAGTTTAGTAGAAGGTAAGGCGAGTAAGGCGTTAGCGAAAGTTCAAGAGCAGCAACAGTCACAACAACCAACAGTTACTAATAACACTGATGATTCAAACGTTAAAAAATCAGATGGTTGAATAACTCAGTGACCATTGAGCTACTGCGATTTTTTTAGTACTAATTGTAGAGGTATTTTAACTTCAACTTCTTCATCAGTATCAGAATGCTTAGCGAAGCAAGTTAAAGGTTCACTATTTGACTCTGTTGCATAAGCATTATAGTAATTAATAAAAAGAAAAATATATCTCATCTAACTTTGGCAGTTTGAACAATAGAATGTTGAACGTTGGCCAAGTCTTATCATTTTTATCTTGCTCTTACATTTCTGACAAGGTTCACCTTCACGATCATAAACATTCAATTCCTGACTGAAATAACCCGGTTCGCCGTTGCCGTTAAGAAAGTCGCGTAATGTTGTGCCGCCTTTTGCTATTGCTTCAGATAAAACATTTTTTATCTCTAACCCTAGTTTTTCATAACGTGCTTTTGAAACCTTGCCTGCTTTTGTTGTCGGCTTTATGCCAGCGCGGAATAGTGATTCGCTTGCGTAGATATTACCAACGCCGACAACAATACGGCTGTCCATAATATAGGTTTTGATTGCTTGAGTGCGTTTTCTTGAGCGTTCGTAAAGGTAATCTGAATTAAATTCATCTGACAAAGGTTCAGGCCCAAGATGATTAATTAATTTATGTTCTAGCGGGTTGTCTTTAGTCCAATGTATCGAACCAAATTTTCTTGGATCACGAAAACGTAATAAATAACCAGACTCAAATATTATATCGACATGATCATGTTTCTCATGCGGCGTGTTATCGTTAATTACTCTTAAATTACCTGACATACCTAAATGTAAAATCATGCAGCCTTTATCGGTATAAAACAGTAAGTATTTTGCTCGTCGATGTAGTTTTCGAATGAGTTGATTCTTTAATGAACGTTTTAATGTAGTCGGAATAGGCCAGCGTAATTGCCGTTCACGTATAATAATATCTTTGACTGTCTCGCCAACAACATAAGGTGCAATGCCTTTTTTTGTTGTTTCTACCTCGGGTAGTTCAGGCA
>JBMZNW010000038.1:0-4119 GCA_049619915.1 Gammaproteobacteria bacterium | reverse complement strand
GGATGTAATTGCAGACTAGGCGATTCAGTTTCTTCGCTTAGTTCTGTATTTTCAATTAACAAAAGTTTATTGGTTTCATCACTGCCCATATGAAACTGAATACCCAAATCTTTTCGCCCAAGCACCAAGTGCGGTTCTTTAGCAACAATGACATATTGAATTTGTTTGCTGTCGATAGAGTTAATTTTAATGGTTGTTGCTGCTTCAGGCAGTTTAAATGGTTCCGCAGAGATTGCTTGTGCATTTTCCCAATTAAAAGGAATGCGTTTTAATTGATCTGGTTTAATATCCATCAGCGTTCGCAATTGCCATTTCTCATCAACCTGTTCAAGTATGTTGTCAGGATATTCAATCGAACTTATTTTGAAACCATCTGGGATTAAATTTGGATCAGCAAAGAATGCGGGATTGGTCATCAGTTGTTGATAAAGCGAATCATTGGTTAGATGTATTTTATTTTGAAATAAAACATAACGCCGTTGATCAATCGCATCAGTATTACCAAATTGAAATTCATGATCGTTTAACTTCATTTTCACTATAGGATCTTCAAGGCCAAGTTGTTTTAGATTAACGTCAGCAGGATTAAGTTGAGCATGTGACTCAACCTCAAGCATTCTTAACATAGCATTGATACGTGCACTGTTAGCACGATACTGTTGCGGAGAAGTTAAAAACCAGCCGTTATCTTTTTTATCAAACTGAAAGTTATCTAGATCTTTTCTAAAGACTTGAATTTGTTTAATCGTGTTTTTATCAATTGTTGATAGACGTTGTAATTCTTTTCCTGTTTCTTGACTGTCGTTTAAAACAAAAATGGTTAATATAACGATGAGGCCAAACAGGCCAAGATTAATCCAGAGTCGATTCTTCACGTTATTGTTTTTTACGTCGAAGTCCGGTCATAACACCGAAAGCAACCAGTCCCGCTGGTAAGATGAATAAGAAGCCGATACCAATAATACCGAGTATTGTTGGTGACATATTAAGTTGTGTGTCATTCGCTATTTTCGGTGGAATAGAAATAAACTCATCATCGCTGCTTAGCCAGTTAATCATGCGCGTGCCAAGTTCATTGTTACCGCTGTTTGCTAAATAGGTGTTTGAAAGAAAATCACCATCAGCAATAACAGCAATGCGTTGTTGCTTGGTTACAATTTCTTCGCCATCTTGTGTTTCAAGTTCGCGCTCAAGACTTAAGCCAATTGTTAAAGGGCCTTGCGTATCTTCATCTTGGTTGAAATCAACAGTGCCTTGTAGATCGCCTGTTTCTACCCAGGTGTGATCACCTGTTTTTAATATTGGTCGGCTTGACCATTTGTCTGTTTCCAATACTTCAATGGCGCCTGCTTTTGGAAATAATGTCGTAAATTCAAAACCATTAGTAACAGGGTGTGGTGCATATAAATTACCTGTCACTAAAGAAATTGTCGGATCATTAATGCCTATCAGTTGTCCTGCATAATCAATGATCGCTCCGGGATAAAACTTTATTGCCAGTTCTTCAGCCAGAGGATCTAGACCATAAAGTGATCCGGGCTCGTGTAGCCATAATAAGTTGCCACCGTTATCAATATAGTTTTT
This sequence comes from Gammaproteobacteria bacterium, assembly GCA_049619915.1. Taxonomy (GTDB): domain Bacteria; phylum Pseudomonadota; class Gammaproteobacteria; order Eutrophobiales; family Eutrophobiaceae; genus UBA7359. Next base: position 2,535 of record JBMZNW010000038.1, on the reverse strand, counting down.
TATGATTTCAATTTCGCCCGGCAAGTAATCAACTCTTGGGCCAGCTATTATCAGAATACTGGTGTTATCTGGAATAGTTTGTGTTTCCGTTAAGTTAATCGGTTGTGCGCGATAACCTTTACTGAAAAGTTGTTTTACCCATTCGGTTAAATCATGGTTTGCTTCTCTAACGGCACTACGTTCGCCATGACCTTCAACAAACACTACCCAACGTTCCTGATCACGTGCCAAACGTTGTAATGCATTAGTGAACACCTGCTCTTGGTCGGAAGTAACATGTTCACTGCGGCCTTGATAATGAATAATAATTTCACCATCCACTTTAATACCAAGCTCGCGTACTTCATCAGGCACCGCATCCGGGTTTACAAAACGTAAACTTATGTCTTGTTTATGCCGCTGGTATTTACCAACAAACTTTTTAATAGAGTCGCGCAATAAAGAGTTTTCGCGTGCATACGATGTCACTTCAATTGGATCTGGCATCGCGGCCAGTAATTCTCGACTGGCTTCTGATAAAGTATGTTTACCACTGGCTGTCCAGTCATATTCAACAGCATGTTTTTGACTAAGCCATGCTAATAAGCCTGTAACAACAGTTAATAAGACAAACATAACAATGCTGTTTAAACGGGAATGGAAACGTGTTTTTTCAGTAACTAACATGTTTCACCCGTGAGTCCTTTCTGCATCTAAACGCCAAATGCTTAATAAGATAAAAAAAGAACTGATAAGCACATAGAACAACACATCAGCAGAATTAAACACACCGCTAAGTAAACTGTTGTAATGTTTCAGTAAAGACAAATAAGAAAATACTGCCGCGGTTGCTTCTGATGAATTTGCACCAGCAATATTAATAATCCATAACAGGAATAAAACACCAAAGGTACTAATGGCAGCGGTTGAAGCTTGTTTCGTAATAGAAGAAATAAACAAACCTATCGCTGCAAAGGATGAAGTTAGTAAGAATAAACCGATAAGACCTGAAGAAATTTGGCCAAGATCGAGTTGTGTACCGAATAATAACGATGCTGGCATTAATGTAATCATTATTAATATCAGACTATAAAAAACAGATATGCCTGCAAACTTACCTAATACCAGTTGTGTGACACTAATAGGTGATGAATAAAGTAACTTTATTGTGCCGAGTCGACGATCTTCAGTAATTAATCGCATCGTCAATAAAGGTGAGACCATTAATATAACAACACCGGAAATCTGATACATGCCCGATACAACAACTTCAGTTAAACCTGTTCCAGCAGAAGCAGGTTGCATGTATTGAGATAACAAAAGATAAAAGAAGATAGCGACAAGAAACTGCACTGTCGCCAGAATAATCCAGGCTAAAGGTGATTTGAACATTCGACGTAATTCATTCGCAGCGATTAAAATAATATTATTCATTGTTTATCTCGTCGCTTGCCTCGTCTTTCATTTCAGCTTGTTCATAGCCAGGTTGAGTCAATTGCATGAAAATGTTTTCGAGTGAGGTATAACTCGGGTTTAATTTATATAAACCCCATTTTTCTGTGGATGCTTTTTCAACAACGGCATCGGTTGCATCCGTATCTGCAACAAAGTTAATACGGATTAAATCATTGCTAATACTTTCTGCTGATGCGACACCGTCTATATTTAAGATTTCTTCCATCGCTGGCTCTTTGCATAAAGCAATATCAACATGATCGACTTTATCTGAATCGTTTTGCAGTTGTTGCATGGATTGATCCAGAACAATGTTGCCCTGATTTATAATTAATACTCTGTCACATAAACTTTGTACTTCGGACAGTATATGCGTAGAAAGTATAACGCTATGGTCTTCGGCGAGTTCCAACATCAATTCTCTGATTTCGCTAATCTGGATAGGATCAAGTCCTGAAGTGGGTTCATCAAGAATAATAACCGACGGTGAATGAATAATGGCCTGCGCGATACCGACACGTTGTTTATAACCTTTAGACAGATTTTGGATTAATCGATTGCCCGAGCTTTCCAGCCCACAACGTTTTTTACTGATATCAACGGCTTCATTAATTGCACATTTATCAATGCCACGTAGTTTGCCTGCATAAGTTAAAAACTCATCAACAGTCAGATCATCATATAAAGGCGGTTGCTCAGGTAAGAAGCCGATATGCGCTTTAGCTTGCTGAGGAGACTCGGTTATATCGTGACCGGCTATGCTGACAGAGCCATGATTGGCAGCAAGCACGCCGCAGATAATTTGCATGGTGGTTGATTTGCCCGCGCCGTTGGGCCCGAGAAAACCAAGAATCTCTCCGCGATTAACGTTGAAACTGACATTTTCTATGGCGTGTTGTTGGCCATACGAGCGAGAGAGTTCTTTTGCAGAGATGAGAATTTCGTTTTCCATTGCGCGCTTATTATTCTTATTACTTCATAACTTGCAAGTTTCTTTCAACACCTAAGTGATAGCGTGACTGAGATTAATTGAAAAGTTGATATGAATGACTCTTAATATTAAGAATGACAAGTTTTTATGAAAGTATTATGAAATGAAAG
>JBMZNW010000037.1:288-11064 GCA_049619915.1 Gammaproteobacteria bacterium | reverse complement strand
GATCGCAAAGACAACTGCATCATTATCTGTTCGATAGAAAACTTTGATCCGATGGGTGTGCATACAGGTGATTCTATTACCATTGCACCTGCACAAACATTGACTGATAAGGAATATCAAATCATGCGTGATGCTTCTATAGCAGTGTTACGTGAGATTGGTGTTGAGACAGGTGGTTCCAATGTGCAGTTTGCGGTTAATCCTGATAATGGTGAATTAATCGTTATTGAAATGAATCCGCGCGTGTCGCGTTCATCGGCATTAGCTTCAAAAGCAACTGGCTTTCCTATTGCAAGAGTCGCGGCAAAACTGGCAGTCGGTTATACGCTGGATGAACTTGATAACGAAATTACTGGCGGTGCAACGCCAGCATCTTTCGAACCGAGTATTGATTACATCGTAACCAAGATTCCTCGTTTTACTTTTGAAAAATTTCCACAAGCTGATGATCGACTAACGACACAAATGAAGTCTGTTGGTGAAGTCATGGCAATGGGACGTACCTTCCAAGAGTCATTACAAAAAGCCATACGTGGTATGGAAACCGGTGTAACTGGTCTTAATGAAATTGTTGATGAGTCTGATGATTCTTCAGAGAGCATAATCGAACAGATTGAAAAAGAATTGCGCACGCCACGCGCAGATCGGCTTTGGTATATTGCCGATGCTTTTCGTCATGGCTTAACTATCGAAGATGTTTTTGATATCAGCAAAATTGATCGATGGTTTTTAGTTCAGATGCGCGATTTAGTGACTGAAGAAAACAAGCTTAAAGAAGAAGGTAAGTCTTCTTTAACAGAAGAAAGAATCAGAATATTAAAACGCAAAGGTTTTTCAGACGAAAGACTGGCAGAACTGTTAAACATTTCTGAAAGCGAGTTTAGACAAATACGTATTGAGCATAATGTTAGACCTGTTTTTAAACGTGTTGATTCTTGTGCGGCTGAATTTGAATCAGCAACAGCGTATATGTATTCAAGCTATGATGTTGAGTGCGAAGCAGAGCCGACGGATAAACAAAAAATCATGGTTCTCGGTGGCGGCCCGAATCGAATAGGTCAAGGTATTGAATTTGATTACTGTTGTGTACAGGCTGCTTATGCAATGCGCGATGCCGGTTATGAAACCATTATGGTTAACTGTAACCCGGAAACTGTTTCAACTGATTATGACACTTCCGATAAACTTTATTTCGAACCGTTAACACTGGAAAATGTTTTAGAGATTATCCATATCGAAAAACCTTATGGCGTCATTGTTCAGTATGGTGGACAAACACCATTAAAACTCGCACGCGATTTGGAAAGTGCAGGCGTACCTATTATAGGAACCAGTCCTGATTCAATTGATTTAGCTGAAGACAGAGAACGTTTTCAAAAGTTACTGGAAGATCTTGGTTTAAAACAACCGCCAAACAGAACGGCACGTAATATTGATCAAGCGGTGAAAGGTGCGGAAGAAATAGGTTATCCGCTTGTTGTTCGACCTTCTTATGTATTAGGTGGTAGAGCAATGGAAATTGTTTACGGTGAAGACGAACTTAGAAATTACATGGATAATGCCGTTAAAGTTTCGAATGATTCTCCGGTATTGCTTGATCGGTTTTTAAATGATGCGATTGAAGTCGATGTTGACGCGATATCTGACGGAAAAGATGTTTGTATTGCCGGCATCATGGAGCATATTGAACAAGCGGGCGTGCACTCGGGTGATTCAGCCTGCTCTTTACCACCGCATAGTTTAGATGAATCTGTGCAAGACAAACTAGCCGAACAAGTTGGCGCAATGGCGCGCGGTTTAAATGTTATTGGCTTGATGAATACGCAGTTTGCGATTCAGGGTAATGAAATTTATGTATTAGAAGTTAACCCGCGTGCTTCTCGTACCATTCCTTTTGTTTCAAAAGCGACTGGGTTACCGATTGCTAAGATTGCTGTGAATTGTATGGTCGGTAATAGTTTGGCTTCTCAGGGCATAACGACAGTTCCAGTCCCAGATTATTATTCTGTTAAGGAATCTGTTTTCCCGTTTATTAAATTCCCGGGTGTTGATCCTTTATTAGGACCTGAAATGAAATCAACCGGTGAAGTTATGGGCGTTGGTAAAACGTTTGGTGAAGCGTTTGCCAAAGGTCAGTTTGCAGCAAGTGAAGTTATTCCTCGTGCTGGTAAAGTATTTATTAGTGTTAAAGACATTGATAAAGAAGAGGCCATTATTGCCGCTAAAGAATTCGTTGCATTAGGTTATGAAATCTATGCTACATCAGGAACCAGTAAAGCATTACGTGAAGCTGGTATTGAATGCGAAAGAGTGAATAAAGTAAGAGAAGGTCAGCCGCATATTGTCGATATGTTAAAGAATGTTGAAATAGATTTGATCGTTAATACGACCGAAGGAAAAAAAGCGATTGCTGACTCTTATTCAATTAGGCGCACAGCGTTACAACACAAAGTATTCTATACAACGACAATGGCCGGTGCGTTGGCAACAATAGAAGGTATTAAACAAAGAGATAATACGGGCGTAAATAGTTTGCAGGAATTACATAAAGGAGTGGTCGTATGAGTCAACCCATTACTACAAAAGGTGCAGAAAAATTAAAAGAGGAATTAAAACACCTGAAGTCGGTTGAACGTCCGCGTATTACCAAAGCGATTGCTGAAGCAAGAGCGCACGGTGATTTGAGTGAAAATGCGGAGTACCATGCTGCTCGCGAACAACAAAGTTTCACTGAAGGCCGTATTAATCATATTGATTCGGTTTTAGCAGAAGCACAAATTATTGATGTGACGACACTCGATGCAGGCGGAAAAGTTGTCTTTGGTGCGACAGTTGATTTACTCAATGTTGAAACAGACGATGAAGTGACCTATCAAATTGTTGGTGAAGAAGAAGCTGATATTGAGCAAGGATTAATTTCTGTTACTTCGCCGATTGCGCGCGCCTTGATTGGTAAAGAAGAAGGTGATTCTGCCGATGTGAATGCGCCGAGTGGTATTATTGAGTATGAAATCCTTCAGGTAAAATACATCTAGACCGATCAATTTCGGTAGTAGTCATGTCCAGAAAAAAGCCCAGCAAAGAATGGGTGCAAAAACAAAATAACGATCCTTATGTCAAACAGGCAAGGGAATCTCATTATCGCTCACGCGCTGTATACAAACTCCAAGAAATTGATGAAAAAGACGGCTTAATCAAGCCGGATTACTGCGTTGTTGATCTAGGTTCTGCGCCAGGTAGTTGGTCGCAATACGCCGCAGAGCGGATTGGAGCCAAAGGAAAAGTTGTTGCGGTCGATATATTGCCGATGGAGCCAATAAAAGGTGTTCTTTTTACACAAGGAGATTTTACCGAAAATGCAGTAGAAGAGGCTTTTTTCGAACAAGTCGGTGAGCAGAAAGCCGACCTTGTAATTTCAGATATGGCCCCCAACTTAACAGGTATTCGAGTGACGGATCAGGCTAGAAGTATGGCAATGGCAGAATTAGTGCATGATTTCTCACTAAAAGTACTCAAGCCGGGTGGCGATTTGCTGATAAAATTGTTTGAAGGCGCAGGAACAAACGAATATAGGCAATTATTGAGGGAACATTTTTCCAAGGTAATGACTCGAAAACCGGGTGCATCGCGTGATAAATCGCGGGAATTTTATATTTTAGCCCGGTCATATAAGTTATAGTATTAGTTAAATAAGATTAAACGAGGTTTATTGAATTGAACGATATGGCAAAAAATTTGGTGCTGTGGGTAATTATTGCTTTAGTGCTGATGATGGTATTCAAGAATTTTGATAATTCTGCAATGTCAGGAAATATCAGCTATTCAAAATTTATTGCTGAAGTGAAGACTGGTCGTGTCGCCGAAGTCGCGATTGAGGGTAATTCAATAACCGGCCGTTATTCTGATAACGAGAAAATTTTTAAAACATACAGCCCTGAAACCAGTAATGATGCGTTAATTGGTACTCTGCTCGATAACAACGTAGAGATTCTTGGCAAAGAACCGAATGGCAATTCTTTTTGGGCGCATGCTTTAATCTCATGGTTCCCAATCTTGCTATTACTTGGTGTCTGGATTTATTTCATGCGTCAGATGCAAGGCGGTGGTGGTGGTCGCGGTGCCTTATCCTTTGGTAAAAGTCGCGCACGTTTAATGGGCGAAGATCAAATCAAAATTACCTTTAATGATGTTGCCGGTGTCGAAGAAGCCAAAGAAGAAGTCGGTGAGTTAGTCGAGTTTTTAAGAGACCCAAGCAAATTCCAAAAGCTTGGCGGCAAGATTCCTTCCGGTGTATTGATGGTCGGTTCTCCTGGTACTGGTAAAACCTTATTGGCAAAAGCCATTGCCGGTGAAGCTAAAGTGCCTTTCTTTACTATTTCTGGTTCTGACTTTGTTGAAATGTTTGTCGGTGTAGGTGCTTCTCGTGTCCGTGACATGTTTGAAGAAGCGAAGAAACATGCACCTTGTATTATCTTTATCGATGAAATCGATGCTGTTGGTCGTCATCGTGGTGCCGGATTAGGTGGTGGCCATGACGAACGTGAACAAACATTAAACCAATTACTCGTTGAGATGGATGGTTTTGAAGGTAACGAAGGTATTATTGTTATCGCTGCAACTAACCGTCCTGATGTACTCGACCCTGCATTATTAAGACCGGGTCGTTTTGACCGTCAGGTTGTTGTGCCATTACCTGATATACGCGGTAGAGAACAAATCCTTAAAGTACATATGCGTAAAGTGCCTGCGGGTGAAGATGTCAAAGCCAGTGTTATTGCACGTGGTACACCTGGTTTTTCTGGTGCCGATTTATCAAACCTTGTGAACGAAGCTGCATTGTTTGCCGCACGAGCAAATAAGAAATTAGTCGACATGGAAGAGTTCGAGCGCGCTAAAGATAAAATTATGATGGGTGCAGAACGTCGTTCAATGGTGATGAGCGAAGATGAAAAATTAAATACTGCCTATCATGAAGCAGGCCATGCGATTGTTGGTCGACTCGTACCGTCGCATGATCCAGTTTATAAAGTAACGATTATTCCACGTGGTCGTGCTTTAGGTGTCACGATGTATTTACCGGAAGAAGATAAATACAGCCAAAGCAAAGAACAATTAGAAAGCATGCTTTCAAGTTTATTCGGTGGTCGTATTGCTGAAGAGTTAACGCTTGGTAAAGATAAGGTGACGACGGGTGCTAGTAACGATATAGAACGTGCGACACAATTAGCTCGTAATATGGTGACCAAATGGGGCTTATCCGAAAAACTTGGCCCATTAACGTATAGCGAAGATGATGGTGAAGTTTTCCTTGGTCATTCAGTAACACAGCATAAAGCGATTTCCGATGAAACAGCACATTCAATTGATGGAGAAATCAGAGCAATCATCGATCGCAATTATGATCGCGCTGAAAAAATTCTAAATGAGAATATCGATAAGTTGCATAAGATGGCCGAAGCATTAATGAAATACGAAACCATCGATGCTAATCAAATTGATGACATTATGGATGGAAAAGATGTGCGTCCTCCATCAGGTTGGGACGATAATGATGAAGATGGTGACTCTTCGGTTAATAAAGAAGAAAAGCCTAAAGCAAAAGATGATGCGGCATCGTCTTCTAATGAACCTCCTGCAAAACCTGCATAAGTAAGTCATAAAGCCTGTGAAGCAAAATAAAGCTTCACAGGTTTTATTTTTCTCCTCACAAGAGTAATCTAGCTCTAAATATCACCGTTTTTTTAATAGGATTTAATACACAGTCTAATATTATGAGTAGAAAGTATTTTGGTACCGACGGTATTCGAGGCAGTGTTGGCGAAGGTGCTATCAATCCCGAGTTTGTTATGAAACTAGGCTGGGCTGCCGGACGGGTTTTAGCAAAAAAAGGAAATGGTCCTGTCTTGGTAGGTAAAGATACGCGTATTTCCGGTTACATGTTTGAGTCTGCTTTAGAAGCAGGTCTGTCAGCCGCAGGTGTTGATATTCGTTTACTCGGTCCAATGCCAACGCCTGGTATTGCCTACCTAACTAAAAACACACGCGCGCAAGCGGGTATTGTTATCAGTGCATCACATAACCCTTTCTATGATAACGGTATTAAGTTTTTTTCCGGTGATGGAACTAAGTTGCCAGACGAAGTAGAACTTGAAATTGAATATGAATTGAACTTGCCGATGCAGTCAGTTTATTCACGTCATCTGGGTAAAGCTCGACGCATCAGTGACGCGCCTCGACGATATATTGAATTTTGTAAATCAAAGATTTCGCACAATGTCGATTTCAACGGTATAAGAGTGGTTGTTGATTGTGCCAATGGCGCAACTTATCACATTGCACCGAAAGTCTTTGAAGAACTGGGCGCAGAAGTTATTTTGCATGCTGCTACACCAGATGGTTTAAATATTAATGATGAGTGTGGTGCAACCTCACCTGAAGCATTACAGAAATTAGTAAAGGAATCGCGTGCAGATCTTGGTCTTGCATTAGATGGTGATGGTGATCGACTTATCATGGTTGATGAAAAAGGTAACTTAATCGATGGTGACGATATTATTTATGTCATTACTCAGCTTGAAAGAGAAAAGTTGAATGGTGCGGTAGTTGGTACAGTAATGAGTAACCTTGGTTTGGAGCATGCGATTAAACAGCTTGATCTAAACTTTTTCCGCGCTGCTGTTGGTGATCGTTATGTCATGGATCTGTTACGCAAAGAAAAATTAGTTCTTGGCGGAGAAACATCCGGTCATATTATCAACCTCGGTTTAACAACAACAGGTGATGGTATTATTGCTGCCTTACAAGTATTAGAAGAAATAGCATTAACCGGTAAAAAATTATCTGAACTGGTTTCAGGCGTTCATAAACATCCGCAGATAATGAAAAATGTAAGACTGAAAGAAAAAGTTGATATCACGACTATAAATGATATCAATGATGCTGTTAAAGATGTTGAAAATACATTAGGTGATACAGGGCGCGTTGTGCTTAGGACTTCTGGTACAGAACCGTTAGTCAGAGTAATGGTTGAAGGTGAAGATGAAACGCAAGTAGAAACCTTAGTTGACCAACTGGTTGATGTTGTTGATACAGCAGTGAAACAGTTACATTAAAAAATAAAAACATAAAACAAATAATATGAGTACACCACAGTCAGCAATATTGCCTGAAGCTGCACAACATGCTTTATACATGGTTATTAATGTCGATAACAAAACAAACGATGTTGTTAAACAATGTGCTTCACTACCAACATTAATAAAAGAAATTAAACAACAACATAACGTTGATAGCTTATTCGCCAGCTTGGCATTTGGTGAAAACTATTGGAGCGTTGTTTATCCTAATAATAAACCGAAAAGATTAAAAACATTTCCCAAGCTTGGCGAGGGAGAACTGATTGCTCCAGCGACTGGCGGTGATCTTTTCTTACATATCCATTCCGATAGAAAAGACATGACCTATGTATTGGCATCAGCGTTTCTTAAAGCAATCAAAGATGATGTAACCGTGTTGGAAGAAGTGGAAGGTTTTCATTATCTCGATGATCGAGACCTAACTGGTTTTATTGATGGCACTGAAAATCCTGAAGGCGATGAACGTGCCGAAGTCGCATTAATCGATGACGAAGCAGAGTTTAACGGTGGTAGTTATGTGTTGACGCAACGTTATGTACATAATCTGCCTAAGTGGGAAAAGGTTGATGATAAAGAGCAGGAAAGCATTATCGGTCGCACCAAAGCAGACAGTGTAGAACTGGATGATGATGTGATGCCGGAAACTTCACATGTGAGCAGAGTTGTTATCGAAGAAGATGGTGAAGAGCTTGAAATAGTGCGCCACAGTTTGCCTCATGGTAAAGCATCCGGCGATGCAGGTTTGTTTTTCTGTGCTTATAGTAAAGATCTGACTATTTTAGAAAAGATGTTGGCCAATATGTTTGGTAATAGTGGCGATGGTTTACATGACCATTTAATGAATTACACTTCAGCCAAAAGTGGTGCCTACTTCTTTGCTCCTTCAGTGGAAATGTTAGAAAACTTGATTAAATAACTTTAGATTGATGCCTGAACGCATTTAATTATGCCGTAATCATATTCTTCATCTAACGCTTCATAGATAGGTTTAATGCGACCTTTTTCTTCGTCTTCCATTGATTCAATGACGAAAATAATTTCTTCATATTGTCCTTCATCAAAGTCAATCACATCATGTATATCAAGCAAGCCAACTTCAATAGCATCAGCCAGATGTGTATAAACAGTACTTGTTTTTATATTGCGTTGCTGTGCTATTGCTTCAATAGATTTATCTTGCTGAAAAAGTATTAATGTTTCATTAATTGTTGCGCTTAAATTATTGTCGAGTAGTTCAGAAAGAGGGTGCTTGGCAATTTCTTGTAGAAACTGTTTGCCGTAACGTTTGAGTTTTTGTTCGCCAACACCCGATATACGCGCCATATCATTTATTGATTGCGGCCTTTTCTTTAACATTTCCTGTAATGTCGCATCATGAAAAATAACATAGGATGGCACTCCAGCTTCGCTGGCTATCTCCATTCGTAGGGAACGTAGTGCTTCCCATAATTCTTGATCCTGTGGTCGCACAGATGATTTTTGTTTTTTCTCTTTTATTGCTTTTTCTTCGATAAACAACTTCCTTAATTCAAGCTGCTGTTCGCCGCGTAATAGCGGACGGCATTTTTCTGTAAGTCGTAATGCACCATGTCGTTCTATATCAATATCAATGTACCCTAATGCGATTAATTGCCTGAATACACTGCGCCATTCTGTCGTAGTTAAATCTTGTCCTATAGCAAAGGTGCTAATCTGATCATGCCGATTGCGCTGAATACGTTCATCGGTTTTGCCAAGCAGGACATCAATAATGTAATTCACACCAAAACGTTGTTCAGTTCGATAAATAGCAGACAAGGCTTTTTGCGAAGCTTCTGTGCCATTCCATTTTTCAGGTAGGTTTAGGCAATTATCACAAGCGCCACACTGCTCAGTAGATGATTCATTAAAATAAGCCAGTAAGGCATGTCTGCGGCAGGTGATTAACTCACAAAGACCAAGCATCGATTCAAGCTTATGATGCTCTACACGTTTATGAATTTCATCTGCATTAGAGTTCTGCATAAACTGTCGTAGCGTAATTACATCCTGCAAGCCATACGCCATCCATGCATTAGCCGGTTCGCCATCACGTCCTGCTCGTCCAGTTTCTTGATAATACGCTTCAATACTTTTAGGTAAGTTTAAATGCGCAACAAAACGCACATCCGGTTTATCAATCCCCATACCAAAAGCAATCGTTGCTACGATAATGATGCCATCTTCACGCAGGAAACGTTGCTGATTGTGTTGGCGTAATTCAGAAGACAAACCTGCGTGATAGGGTAAAGCTATACGACCCTGATCAGATAACCATTCCGCTATAGCTTCTACTTTCTTACGTGAAAGACAATAAACAATACCCGCATCATTAGCATGCTTCTCTTCAAGAAAATGCCATAAGCGTTGTTTAGGGTTATTGCCTTCAGAGATTGAATAATGAATATTAGGCCGATCAAAACTATTAATAAAAACATTCGCTTCTTCTAATTGAAGCTGAGAAATGATTTCATCACGTGTGCGTTGATCTGCCGTTGCGGTTAAAGCAATACGAGGAATAGAGGGAAAACGTTCATGCAATAGTTTTAGCTGTTGATACTCAGGACGAAAATCATGACCCCATTGCGAAACACAATGTGCTTCATCAATTGCGAATAAAGACAAAGCGCAACGTTCCAGTAATGCTAAGGTTCGATCAGTTAGTAAACGTTCCGGTGCGATATAAACAATATCTAATTTATTATTGAGTAATTGTTGTTCAATATCATTTGCTTCTTCAAAGCTTAAACTAGAATTTAAATATGCTGCTTTAATGCCGAGCTGCAATAAAGCATCAACCTGATCTTGCATTAATGCGATCAAAGGAGAAATAACAACAGCCGTGCCCTCACGAATTAATGCAGGGATTTGATAACATAAAGACTTACCGCCTCCCGTAGGCATTAAAACAAGTGCATCATTACCATCGAGTAATTGCTGAATAATATCTTGCTGAGAATGGCGGAATTGATCGTATCCAAAAGTGGACTTAAGAATTTCTTGCGCTTGCTGCATATAGAAGGGAGTTATCTTTAATCGTTCTTGAAAAGAAAATAATTGTACTATAAACAGACTGTAAAAAATGATTTAATGCAGTTTACGACCCAAAGCGGAATATTAATCAAAAGGAAAGGAGCTGACAAAGCGCATGAAAATAGAAATTATATTTTTATTTTTTTTAATATTACTTCAATTTTACTCTCTAACCTCAGTCGCAGAAATCTTTAAGTGGACAGATGAGCATGGGCGCACTCATTATAGTGAAAAGCCGCCTGAAGATGCTCAAACCGATAAAGTTGGCATTAAGAATTTAAATACAATTAAACAGCTTAAAGCCGATGAAAAAGAAGGAACATATAAAAAAGATTTTTTTGTAATGCCAGCAAGAAAATCCTCAGTTCCTTATCGATTTACTTTAGCTAGTAAATTATCTGGGAAAAGTCCTGGTGATAGATTAAAAGAATTTAATGCCCAAAAAGACAAGATGACTTTTTACATCCATGTCAGTATGCCTGGAGTAGATAGTTTCCAAGAATACAAATATCGTTCACGCATTATCGATGCGAAAGGTGAGTTGGTTTTTGATAAAACAGTAGCCTATACGCCAACTAAAGGTTCGATG
>JBMZNW010000037.1:0-278 GCA_049619915.1 Gammaproteobacteria bacterium | reverse complement strand
ACAATTAAACCTCATACAGATGAACCAGGTAAATGGACTTTTCAGGGTTTACTTGATGGTAAAAAGTTATTCATAGAGAAAAGAAATATAAACTTTTCCACTCCTAAGAAAGATAAAAATACTTCCTCGACACAGCCGCTTGATAGGACGATTCAACTACCGGATGGTTCTGTATTAAAAGCACCGGAAACTAAGGAAGAAATTGAAGCAATACACAAGAAAATTATATCGAGAGTAAAAACTGTAACAAAAAAGAAGCCGCTGGCAAATATAAAACA
>JBMZNW010000036.1:5761-11131 GCA_049619915.1 Gammaproteobacteria bacterium | reverse complement strand
TTTATTTTTTATGCGCAGCCATACTGGAGTTAAGTCGTAATGGAATTAAGTGATTTTCATTTCATTCGTCCCTACTGGTTTTTTGCAGCAATTCCTGTTGTTTATGTTTTATGGAAATTGGCAAAACAACATCTGGTGAATAAACATTGGGAGAGCGTTTGTGATCCTGAATTATTACCTTATATCCTGGTCGGTAAATCAGGCAGAAAAAAATATACGAATGTGATTCTGACCAGCATAGTCGGGCTGTTAACAATCATTGCTTTAGCAGGCCCAACCTGGGAACGCTTGCCGCAACCTGTTTTTCAAAAAGAATCGGCTTTGGTCATTGCTTTGGATTTATCGGTGTCGATGTATGCTGATGATATAAAACCGAATCGACTAGAACGAGCCCGCTTTAAAATTGCTGATTTATTAAAATTAAGAAAAGAAGGTCAAACTGCTTTACTGGTTTATGCGGGTGATGCCTTTACCGTCACTCCATTAACCGATGACATCAAAACCATCAGTTCACAATTATCAGCACTTTCTCCGGCTATTATGCCCGCGCCCGGTAGTAGGACAGACATTGCCATTGAAAAATCATTAGCTTTATTAAAACAAGCCGGGATAACTCAAGGACATGTTTTATTAGTAACCGATGAAGTGCAAGTTAAATATGAAGACGACTTTATCAATGCAAAAAAACAAGGTTATGCAATTTCAATTTTGGGATTAGGGACAGAAGAGGGTGCGCCGGTTAATCTTGGCCAAGCGGGCTTTCTTGAAGATCGAACAGGATCAATTGTTATTGCAAAGCTTAATGAAACAACGCTCAGTCAATTAGCGAGTTCTGCTGGCGGTTATTATGAAACCAGTCAGGTTACCGATGGCGATATTGAACGACTGAACCGCTTATTTAATAGCGGGCTTGAATCTGATGAGGAAGCAGAAACAGATTTAAAAACAGATCAATGGCAGGAGTTTGGTCCATGGTTAGTGTTGATTATTATACCTATCGTCGCTTTTGGTTTTAGGCGTGGTTATTTAGCAATACTTGTTTGTTTATTAATAAGTAATCCTGATGAAGCTATAGCTTTCGAATGGAATGACTTGTGGTTAAATAAAAATCAGCAAGCGATACGTGCTTTGGAAAACGAACAGGCGGATACTGCCTCAGAACTCTTTCAGGATAAAGAGTGGAAAGCCGCTGCGAAATATAAAGCCGGTGATTATGCGGCAGCAGAAGAATTGCTAAATCAAGCTGAAGATGTTCGTAGTCTTTATAATAAAGCCAATGCAATGGCAAAGCAGGGACGTTATGAAGAAGCGATTGAAACCTATGACGAAGTATTGAACTCAGAGCCGCAACATGACGATGCAAAATATAATAAAGAGATTGTAGAAAAAGAATTAGAAAAGCAGCAACAACAGCAACAGTCGGGCGATAATTCTGATAACAATAACGATCAGAATGAAGAGCAGAATTCAGAACAGCAGCAGCAAGGTTCAGACTCTGATAACAATGATCAGCAATCTGACTCAGAACAACAACAGTCTGAATCAGAGCAGCAACAATCTTCACAACAACAAGATAAAGAAGACCAGAATGAAGAGAGTCAGTCTCAGGGAAAATCTAATGAGCAACAACAGGCTGATAAGGAAAAGGAAGAAAAATTAAATCAAGCATTAGAGCAAGAAAAGCAAGAACAAGCTGAAGAACAACAAGAGCAGAAGCAACAGCAAGCACAACAAGAAATCAAAGAAATTGATGAACAACAACAGGCGGAAGAACAATGGTTGCGACGTATTCCTGATGATCCTTCTGGCCTACTTAGACGAAAATTTAAATATATGTATTCAAAAGAGAAAAGAGAAATTTCTCCAGATGAACAGTATTGGTAATTAAAAATGAATTTAAAATTTTTAACGTTATTTTTTCTTTTATTATTTAGTTCGTTTATTCGAGCTGAAATTTCTGTCAGTGTTGATCGTAATCCGGTTGTTGCTGATGAATCATTTCAATTGATATTCGAAAGTGATGAAAAAGTAAAAGTACAGCCTGATTTTAGTCCGTTAAATAAAAACTTTACTATTCTAAATACAGGCCGACGTAGTAATACGCAAATTATTAATGGTGATTTTAAACAGTCGCAGCAATGGATATTAAAAGTCATTGCAAAAAAAACAGGTATTGTTCAGATCCCATCTATTAAGTTTGGTGATGTATCAAGTCAGCCTTATCAAGTAAAAGTCGTTACTACGGCACCACCAAGTGTAGGTAATAAATCAGAAGATATTTTTATTGAAGCTGAAGTGAATAAAAAGTCTTCCTATGTACAGGAACAAATTATCTATACAGTAAAACTTTATCGAGCTGTGCAAACAAGTAATGCCACGCTGTCTGAACCGAAAATTAGTGGTGATCAAGCTGTAATCACAAAACTAGGCGAAGATAAAAGTTTTGAAACGCGAATAAAAGCTAAACGTTATGTTGTAGTGCAAAGACAATATGCTATTTTTCCGCAAAGTAGTGGCAGCTTGAGAATTGAACCAATAATTTTTCAAGGGCAAACAGGTGCAAGTAGTTTTTTTGGCTTTGATCCATTTGGTCCGCAACCTAAATCAATCGTTAAGCGATCCAATAGTATTGAATTAGACATACAAGCTATTCCTGATTCATTTACCGGTGATACCTGGCTACCTGCCAGCCAAATTAATATTCAGGAACAGTGGTCAGTTGACCCATCACAATTAAAACAAGGTGAAGCAACAACACGAACAGTAACAATAACAGTTAATGGACTTGCTTCCAGCCATTTACCTGCTATTGAAAGCATATTACCTGATTCATTGAAACAGTATCCAGATCAACCTGAATTCAATGAAACGTTTAATGAAAATGGTTTTGTTGGTGTCCGAAGCGAAAAGATGGCCATTATCCCAACTCAATCAGGTGAGTTTGTTTTGCCAGCGATTCAACTTCCTTGGTGGAATACGAAAACAGATAAGATGGAAGTAGCCGAATTGCCGGAACGTACAATATACGTTGACGCTTCCACTGCAGTACAAGCTGAAGATAATCAGCAAATAGAATCAACAAATAAGAGTAATGCTGTTAGCAACGAGGATGTACAAACAGAAAAACAAACCATTACTGATGCTGGAATGGTTGATGGGCATTCATATTGGAAATGGGTGAGTTTAATATTGTTTTTATTATGGTTAATTACTTTGTTTTTGCTTTGGAAGAGTCGAAACCGTTTTAATAAAGAAGAAAAAATATCCAATGCAGAATCATCGAAACGTCAAGCTTTGAAACAGATTGAAAATGCTTGTAATAACAATGATGCGCAGCAAGCAAAAACAGCCATTCTTGAATGGGCCAGAAAAATGTGGCCCGATAAAAAAATTAATAATCTTGATGCAGTAAAAGTTTATTGTGATGATGAATTAGCAACCATGCTGGATGAGCTTAACCGCCAGCTTTATAGCAAAGAACAGGATGTATGGAACGGTAAAGTCTTTTTAAATTGCTTTCAGTCGCAATCATTTAAAAAAACTAAAAGTAAGGCAGAGCAAGGTAAGCTTGAACCTTTATATAAATAGATTAACGCTTATGTTTTTTTAGCCTTTCATTACCGGGTTTTCTTTTGACTTCGCTATTTAGGAGAACATCCAAAATACTCGAGCTTTCTTCAGCGCTTTCTACATTTTGTTTTTCAACTGCGGTGGCTGCAACTGTTTCCGAGTTTCGGTTAAATTCACTTTTAAAGTAAGCCTGACATGATTCAGTAGCAACTTTTAACGCTTCATCAGATTGCGAACTGGACATATCGTTAATCACATTGTTTTTCAGTTTTGCGACTAATGAAACGGCATGACGTAAACAGGCTTTATTGATTTGTTCATCAAACTCGCCAGCCAGACTGTATGTCGGTAATAAAGAAATAGCGATTAATAGGGTTAATTTTTTCATTAATGTTCTCATCTAATTTTTAAAAATAGCTATGGATAAACTTAGCCAAGATAAAATGAATAATAAACCACCTATGGGCGTAATCATACCCAACCAACGTAGATTTAAAATGCTGAGTAAATAAAGGCTACCGGAAAAAAGAATAATACCGGCAAACATCATCCAGCCCGCAGTTTTAATCCAGCCATTGATGCCAAGGTTTATTGCCAGTATACCAATTAGAATTAAGCCAAAAGCGTGATAAAAGTGATATTCAACACCGGTTTGAAAAACTCTGAGTAAGTTTTCATCTAAGCGCGCTTTTAATGCGTGTGCACCAAAAGCGCCAAAGATAACGGCCAGCATTGCATTAGCTGATCCCAGTAATAGAAAAGACTTTGCTGTCAGACTTATCTCACTCATAGTTTTATGAAACGTAATGTCATACGATCGCTTTCGCCTATAGCGGTATATTTTTCTTTATCAACATCTTTCAGTCGATACGAAGGAGGCAATGTCCAGACACCTTTCGGATGATCTTTTGTATCTTTTGGATTGGCATTAACTTCTGATTTATCAGCTAACTCAAATCCATAACTTTCAATTAATCTAATCAGGTAGGCTTCTGGGACATAACCTTTTTCGGCAGATACTTTTGCGTCAGCGTCATCATTTGCACGATGTTGAACAACGCCAAGAATACCGCCTTTTTTCAGGACACGATGAAATGATGTAAAAGCATCTTCAATACCACCGTATCTTATCCAGTTATGTGTGTTACGAAATGTCAGCACCATGTCCTGAGAATTATCAGCGACTTCGCTTAAATAGCCGTCGTTTTTAAAAACAACGGGTTTTACTTTGCCAAAAACGTCAGGGTTACTGTTTAAGTGTTGTTCAAACTTTGCATGAATACCGCGTAAGTATTCATTCGAGTGATTCGCGCCGAAACTTGCAGCGGTTAATTCGCCTTTGTCTTTTAAGATAGGCGCAAGAATATCAGTATACCAACCACGACCTGGCAGTATTTCCAAGACTTTCATGTCTTGCTTGATACCGAAAAAAGCCAGCGTTTCTGCTGGATGGCGATAGGTGTCGCGTGCTTTGTTTTCAGCACTGCGATGTTTGGCTGTAACAGCCTCCTCAATAAAATTATCTGCCGCAATCAGGTTTTGGCCATTAATAATGAGAAAAATGAATAGGAAAAAGTTGGTTAATTTCATATTGGTTTCCTTTTTTGATATCAAGGGTTAATTCTTTACCAGCAAATTTATGAATCAAGTCGTATGCACCGATTCTAACTTGTTTAATATTTTCTGGTAGTGATATTGTATGTGAACACGTAAGATGTACGCTCTTTAAATTTCAATGTCTCAATATGGACAGTTCTAAACAAGTCAGAGTTCCAGCTAAGCTTTTACTCAATCCTGCGC
>JBMZNW010000036.1:2164-5751 GCA_049619915.1 Gammaproteobacteria bacterium | reverse complement strand
GGTTTTGGTAGCGGCTTATCACCAAAAATGCCGGGCACGATGGGAACAGTAATAGCAGTAGGACTTTATTTACTTTTGCCAGAAATGGACTGGAAGATCTATCTAGGAATCATTCTAGTCTCTTTTATTGTCGGTATTTTTCTATGTGATTACACGGCGAAAGCGTTGAATGTACATGATCACCCGGGAATTGTGTGGGATGAAATTGTCGGTTATTTCATTACCATGTTCATGGTGCCTAAAAGCTGGTTGTGGATACTAATCGGCTTTGTCTTGTTTCGATTATTTGATATTTGCAAACCATGGCCGATTTCTGTCGCAGATAAACGTCTGAAAGGTGGTCTGGGAATAATACTCGATGATGTTATAGCCGGACTTTTTGCATTGATTATTATTCAAATAATTCTATATTTGTTATAAGGTTAGTAATATTAGCTAAAACTAAATTGAAAAATATTGAGTTGGCAATGTTAAAAACCAAATTAACCATTCTATTTATATCAATATTGTCTCTGACTCCTATGACGAGTCAGGCCGATATCTATAAATACGTTGATAAACATGGTCGCGTTATTCTGACAGATAAGCCAGCTCACAGTGGTTACAAACAACTCGTTAAAACCTGGAAAGGCTGGCAAGAAGCAAAAGTCCCAAAAAACTTTAACTGGGTGAAAAACCAGAAAAAATTTGACCCAACCATTCGCAGCGTTGCCAAGCTCTATAAATTACCACATACATTGTTACACGCTGTTATTACAGCAGAGTCATCTTATAACCCTGATGCAGTTTCGAAAGCGGGTGCTGTCGGTTTAATGCAATTAATGCCAGAAACAGCAAAGCAATATGGTGTCACTAATCGCCTTGATCCAAAACAGAGCATTTATGGTGGTACGCGCTACCTTCGTTATCTTGCAAAGCTGTTTGATAATGATCTGACATTAATGCTTGCTGCTTATAATGCTGGAGAAGGCACAGTAAAAAGATACGGTAATAAAGTGCCGCCTTATAAAGAAACTCGTAACTACGTAAAGAAAGTCATTAAGTATTACAAAAAATATCGTAGCACCATGAGTTAATAATTAAAAATTAATTATTTTAGGCTTTGTTTTTCAATCCAGTTTTTATCCGCTTTCTCGATATTACCAGAAACATCTTTTAACCAAGTCTTCCTGACACCTAAGCTATAATTTAAATAAAGTTTTCCATCAGCCAAGCTAAACGCTTCCGGGTCTGTCGATACAACAAAGCCTTTGGCCATGCCATAAGCGCAATAACCACCGTACTGAGGAGCGTATTTTTCCGGGTTATTTTCAAATAGCTGCATATTTTCTTTCGATGAAAAATACCAAGTTGCGCCATCGTATTGATAATTGTATTTATCTGAACCAAGCACCGGACGTTCTTCAGTAAAATAGGCCACCGGATCATAGCCTCGGATAGCCCCTGCTTCAGTTTTAAATGTTGGTTTGGATGCAATACTGGTGCAAGCAGAAAGCATGATAGTCAAAGCCAGTATGCAAAATTTTAAAGAACGCATAATTTCTCCGATAAATATCTAAATTTTATTAGTCTTGTCGATTAATTGTTATGCGACCAATAGAAACTCACATAGTTCATGTCACTGTATTTAGTCTTACTTAAAAGGAGTCATTATTAAAATATAAGAATTTTAGAACTATCGAATATTATTTATGTCAATTCATAAAACCCGGCCTCATCAATCAGGAGTATTAATAAACTTAATGAAAGCAATACCAGACAAATCAATTCTGGTGCTGGTATTGTTCAGTGCTATTGTTTGTTTAAGCGGATTGTTTGGGCTCAAAACAAATGCAGACTATCGTGTCTATTTTGATTCAAATGATCCTCTATTGCAGACGGATAGCCTATTAGCAGAACAGTATGCTCGACTGGATTCACTTTTGTTAATCCTATCTGTTGATGAAAGCACTTTATTAGAACCCGCCCTGATCGAACTCTACCCTGAACTAAAGAAGCAGCTTGAAGGCATCGAACACGTCAAACGAGTCACCGGGTTTTTTGATTTTTCTGAAGATGAAAATAATTTCGAGTTTGATGTTACAAGCAGCGATTCGAATACTGATGAAGGTTTACTAAAACGATTACGAGCGCACCCGCGTGCCATGAATATGATTACTCAGGATGGCAGTTTGGGGTTGTTAGAAGTCGGTGTTTCGCTTCCCGGTATCAATGCTGCCAAAGAAGTGAAGCAGTTCATGACTGCAATTGAGGCAGTAATCAATACGCAACTAAACTCTTTAAGTGCACCTGTAGACGTTCATTACACAGGTACGCTTGCTTTAAATGAGGCTTATATTGATGTTGTTCGTGACGATCTGAAACGATTTATTCCTGGTTTATTTCTAATTTTCCTAATTTGTTTATTTGCATTTTTCCGTCATTGGGGAATAAGTCTGTTCATGATTGCAACAGCGTTGCTATCTGCTCTAGTGACATTTGGGATAGTAGGTTGGCTAGGTTGGGAACTGGCCGCCATTAATGCTTTCACGCCTATTATTATTATGAGTTTGAATATTGCAACGTCTATGCATGTTGTTGTTAGCTATCTTCGATCTGTGTCAGAAGGAGAATCTCGAACCGATGCTATGGCACAGAGTGTTCATTATAATTTGAAGGCACTGACGCTAAGTAAATTAACAACGGCGTTAGGTTTTTTGTTACTTGCATTTAGTCCTTCTCCGCCGATACAAATTGTAGGATTTACAATAGCGATAGGCATGCTGGTTTCTTATGTGCTTTGTTTAACGCTACTTCGTATTGTTTTACCCGTATTCCGACTAACTCAGGAACAGGCAGGCGTTATTGTTTCGCGCTTATCATTAGATGCATTGGGAACGTGGATATTATTGCATCGTATAAAGATCGTTCTATTTTCAGTAGTGATTATTGTTATTAGTGTGCTATCACTTAAGCAATTGCAGATCAATGATGATGTGTATGATTACTTTTCTGAAGATCATCGCTTTCGACAAGGAACAGAATTAATTGAACGTCATTTTGATGGTTCAATTCGATTATTTTATTCTTTACAGAGTAATGCTGAATTAGGTGTGCTTGCACCAGACTTTGCTAAATCAGTAAAGGGTTTTACCGCTTGGCTACGTGCGCAGGACATTGTTGCACGAGTTGACGATGTTTATTCTCTGGCGGATAAAAGAGGTGTTCGACTTAACACTATACGTCCTGTCTTGGAAACCAGTTCTCCGGAGATGTTGGGGCTGGAACAAGAACTTAGCGATGATTATCGCGCAGTGAAAATATCAGTCATTCTTAAAGCAGTCACAGCTAAACAAATACTTACTTTCAATGAACAGGCACAGTCCTGGCTCGATGCCAATCATTCACCGTTTACTTATCAAGGTGGTGTTGGTCCTGATGTTCTGTTTGCAAAGCTAGGTGAGAGAAATGCCCGAAGTATGTTTTTTTCTCTAAGTTTGGCTTTGATTATGATCGCTTTGGTCATCGGCGTATTACTACGATCCTGGTCTGCCATTTTTATTGGCATGGTTTGTAATCTACTTCCTGTTATTACTGTATTTGCAATC
>JBMZNW010000036.1:0-2154 GCA_049619915.1 Gammaproteobacteria bacterium | reverse complement strand
AGGAACCCGTCGCCACTGCTGCCCAGGTCCAGCGCGAACTCCGGCATTTGCGGGTGATGGGCATTGCCGACCATCAGTGCGGCGACGCCGACCACCATGGTCATGGGCATGATCATGGGTATTATTGTTGATGATACCTTGCACATGTTATTCAAGTATCCGCGGACAGTAGGCGTACCAACTAAAGATTCAATCAAGAATTCAATTCTTTCTCTATTCGCTAAAGTCTGTCCTGCAATTTTTATTACCAGCATTACGCTCGCAGCGGGTTTACTTGTTGGTGTCTTTTCATCATTCCGACCAATTTTTGAACTTAGTTTGCTTTCAATACTCATTATATTGCTAGCAATGCTGACAAACCTGTTGCTTCTTCCAGCATTGATGCAAGTAATGAATTTTCGTCAACACAATTAAATCGATATGAAATCACTAGATATAAATAACCCTCATAATTCCTTGCGCTGTTTTGAAGTAAACATCGAGGATAATTTTGTAATGCCAAAATGGATTACGGACTGGAAAAACGAACTAGCGTCCGGCAAGTTTAAGATGAGCAGTCGTCATGAAGAGGCATTGGCTCGACTTATTCCTTTACTCTTGTGTGGCGAACAGTCAGCGATACATGTATTCGGTAACGAAGTAGAACGTTTACGCGGCGTAACATGGACAGATAGCATTGAATTGTTAAAAGAAATTGAATCAGATGAATATGTACATGAACATGCTTTGCAGACGCTGTCATCGTTATTAGCAGAACCCGATGGACTTAATCAAATAAAACGGAAATCAAGACACTTTTATCTTAAGTTCGGAAGAGCGATTGGTGTGGCCGAGCATTTTGATCGTGTTGCACATCTGGATGCCTGTGTTTGTATCATCATGAATGCAATTACCAAATGTGATCTTGGAAAAGGGCATATCATCACGCAATTATTCGATCGAATTAAAAAAGATGAAGCGCGACATGTCTTTGTCAGTAATAAACATTCGAAACGACTTGGTTGCGATCAGACTTTGCAAGCAGAAAATAAAAGCATTGTTAGTTCAGAGCTTGTCTCTTTGCTGCGTACTGAAGCAGATAGTTTTGAATCATTGGGTATCGATTCGGATAAGCTGTTTCATAAACTTGAAAATGTTAGACAGCGATGAGTGTTCATTTTGCTAATGGTAGTGTCAAACTGCTCGGTAGCGGTTCCGAGTTACCGGGAAAATCGATCGATAATAAAAGTTTATATGCAGGTCTAGAAAAACAATGTGGGAAAGAAGTTGCACGTAAAGCAGCGATAATTAGTCGTCGTTTAGGTATAGGGTCGCGCCATTTTTGTCGTGATCAGGATAAGGCTATTTCTGCACCAACGCCTAATGCGCCACAACTCTGTATCAAGGCAATTAATAAAGCGCAGGCAGAAAGTAATATCAAAAATGATATCGACTATCTTATTGGACACACGACTAGTCCACATACCTTGTTACCTCCAAATATTTCCTGGGTAGCGGAGCAATTAAACCATAGCGGACCGTATATGGAGTTAAGGCAGGCTTGCACTGGTTTTGCTAACGCCTTACAGATAGCCATTCCAATGTTAGCTAATGATGCTGCAATGAAATCGATTGCAATCGTTGGTAGTGAAGTGGGTTCAATCTATTTCGATTTAAGTAAGGATTTTGTTGATACAGAACAACTCGTGAATTATGTGCAAATGGGTGATGGTGCCGGTGCCGTTTTATTAGGACAGGATAATGGTAGCAATGAAGATATAATCTCTGATGCCTATGTCGGCCATATCGGTAATAGCAAGGTCCCGGGTTTTTATTTGGATGGTGGTGGTTCGGATGACGTTTATTGCAAATCAGGTCTACCTGTATTCCGACATAATGTAACCGCAGTTCGTGAACAAGGTGCGGCTCTATTTTTAAAGGGTGTTGAGTCCATTCTTGGCCGAGGTTATAAATTGGATGACTTTGCCTATATTTTACCGCATCAGGTTAATGGTCATTTAGGACGTTTACTAGGTGAGCGACTAAACGTACCTGAATCACGTATTATTGTTGATGCTGATAAACTCGGTAATCTTGGATCGGCAGCGATATGGGTCAGCCTTGATCGTTTGCGTCGTTCTGGGAAACTTAAACGAGGAGATAAGGTATTGGTGC
>JBMZNW010000035.1:0-11639 GCA_049619915.1 Gammaproteobacteria bacterium | reverse complement strand
CGAATACTAATATTTACCATCAGTAGCATTTCTATTTTGTTTACCACATTAGCATGGTCTTATGACGAAGAACTTGCTAAAAGCTATGCAGAACTTTTCTCAGAAGTAAAAGGCGAAAAAGCAGGCAAATATTTACATTTTGTCATACCTCACAAATTTGTTAAGGATATTAAATCTGGTAAGGAGATGGTCGTAATAGATGTGCGCACGCCATCTGAAACAGAACTGTTCTCAATGACATCAGAAAAAAACCTTAAAATCCCGGCAAATGAAATATTTCAACCGGAAAACCTGAAGCGTATTCCTACAGATAAAGAAGTGATAGTGATATGTAAATCAGGCGCTAGAGCAACAGCGATTGGTACAGGACTGCGCCATATTGGCTTTGATAATGTCTATATACTTAAAGGCGGCTTTGAAGATTTGAGTGCATATTATGGCACTCGAGAAGCTAATCATAAGCCCAAAGAATGGTGATATCTTAATAAGGTATTAAATATTTTTAACAATCGCGAACAATTCATCGCCATGTTTATTTAATGCTTTTTCATTTATCACATTTAATAAGTCTTTTTTAGATTCAAGCCGTAGTTTTGCAAGATCAGTTATCTGATGGTTTTCTAAAACCCATTTTCTTGGTCTATTTTGTTTACGCGCAGTAATTTCGCGCCACTCTGCCAGCTTTTTAACAATATCCAGTTGTTTTCCTTTTAATCTTTTTGCCGCAAATATCTTCTTCCACATCGTTGCCGGATCAGGTTCATAGGTTTGTGGTTTATAAAGCCGTTCTATTTGTGCATTGAAGTTATGAAGGTTTTCAACTGACTTTATCTTCTCAGCAAAAATTTCATAAATCTTACCTAAATAAATGGCATCATCCACAGCGTAGCGTAACTGTTCTTTTGTTAATGGTCTTTTCTTCCAGTTTGTTCGCGCATAGCCTTTATCCAGTTCTATATTCAGAACTTCTTTAACCAAATTGCCATAACCTATACCTTGCGCATAATCGAATAAAGGCGCGGCTATTTGTGTATCAAATAAAGGTGTAGGAATACTTTTCTTTATATTAAAAAATATTTCTAAATCCTGATGTGCCGAATGCAAAACCTTTGTGATTGATTCGTCATAAAGTAAATTATAGAAAGCGTCTAAATTATGAATAGCTATCGGATCGATAATGGCATGCACTATTCCATTTGAAACCTGTATCAAACACAACTCAGGATAGTAGGTATTGACTCGTTCAAACTCTGTATCAACAGCAAGCCAATTTGATTGCTCTAATTTATTGCATAGTTCTGATAATGAAGCTTCATTATCAATAAATAAAAAATCTTCAGTCATTTATTTATAAAGCACCTGCATCTTTTAATGCAGTATAAATTGTTTCCGCCATAATTTTATAACCGTCTTTATTAGGATGAACAGAATCAGCTTTTAGAGCATCATCTGACAATATATCTGAAACTACATCTTCAATAAATAGTACACCCGTTGAATCAGCTACTGTTTTATAACCTTCATAAGATGACAGGAATAATCCAAAGTTAGGCACACCAAGTAAGACGACCGGAATATTTTTATCCTTCGCCAAATTTATCATTGCCGTGACATTCTCTTGCATTTTAGTCAGACTCTTTTTACGCAAGATATCATTACCGCCATGGCATAAGATCAGTAATTTCGGCTGATGCTCTTCTAATAAAGCAGGCAAACGCGCCAGACCCGGCGCAGATTGTTCACCAGAAATACCCGCGTTAATTACTGTACGACCGGATAAAGATTGCAATACAGCCGGATAACTTTCACTTTCTTTTGCGCCTACGCCTTCAGTTAAACTATCGCCAAAAGCGAGTATCACATCATTAGTAGAAAGCCGGGATAGTTGTGGCGCATCACTACCGCAGCCTGTGAGTAAGATAATAATTAAAAAGTTTAAAAATATTTTCATAATTTTTTATTAATTCGTTGCCAGACAATTACGTCCGTTTTGTTTTGCTTTATATAATGCAGTATCTGCTGCTTTTAATACTTCGTCTACTTTAACATGTTTTTCACTCGGTTCTGCAACGCCAATACTGATTGTCACTGATACGGTATTGTCTGCACGTTCTTTTTTACGACGGCCACGTTGTTTTGCTTTCTGTTTGGTATTTTTCCGATGTTCTTTATCTCGTATTTGCATTTTGTAGCTTTCTATATCAGCACGTATCTTTTCAAGATAAGGTTTACTGTATTCAATATCTTTTCCAGAAAAGACAACACAAAACTCTTCACCACCATAACGATATGCTGTGCCGCCACCTTTTACTTTATCGATATGCCTCGCAACCATTTTCAACACTTCATCACCAATATCATGGCCATGTGTATCATTAAAGCTTTTGAAATGATCCACATCTGCCATGGCAATGCTATAGCGTTTACCTAAACCTTTTAAACGTTCATTCAAAGCGCGTCTGCCGAGCAAGCCAGTTAAGTCATCGCGATAGGCCATGTCATGCGCACCACGCATTAAACTGACAATTAAACTAATACCGAGCATGCTTAACATGACAACGGATATTTTTTCTTGCTCAAAATAATTGAGTGTAATAAAGCTAAAGCTGAGCACTGATAATATTGCGACAAAATATTCATCACGGCTTTTTATTAACTGATAAAAGCCAATAACAAAAACAAATAGGTAAAAAATACCCGCATTCACAGATAGCAAGGTGTTTTCTATCGTGCTAACCTGGAAGTGGTTAATAAGAATTCGAATTAAGTTTGATTCAGGTACCAGTTCATAAACGGAATAAGCAAACAAAAAGAATAAAGGTGTTATTAATAAGGTGAATAATCCATAACGATTTTTCAGCCCGCGTTCTGGCAGAAACAAAAACAGAAATAACAATAACGGTATTAAAACGCTAATGCTGGTATAGATATAAAATGTGTGGAAATCATTCAGCGAACTTTGTAACTCAGTCTGAATGAAGTAATAAGACAGTGCTAAAGCAAGCGCGATTGTAATTAATACAAATCAACATGGTGATGCCCAGCGTGATATAGGGCATCCAGTTTAATAGTTTTTGCTGTTCTGGATTTAAAGCAGTGGCAGGTTCTCGAATATAGATTGCAACGCAAACCAGAACAACAACTGGAAATATTCTGCGTAGCAGAATCAAAGGCATTACTTAACGTAGCGTTAAGTAATTATTCTCCTTCCAGTTCGCCGGATAATTCTGAAATCATATTATCGTTTTCTTCCAGCTTTGCTCTGTGTGCCGCAATTTCTTTTTCGTAACTTTCAAGTTCCTGTTTTAGAGAAGTGTTCTCATTCTCAAGACGTGAAATCTCAGCTTGGGCTTCTTCCAAACTCATCTCTTCGGCATTAGCTGAAAAAGATAGACTTAATGCAAATGCAGTCGCAATTGCTGAGGAAAAAAGTTTAATTTTGGTATTGTTTTTCATAGTCAAAATCCATCAACTCCAATTCATTTAATTTCAAAATAACATCATTCAAGGCTTCTTCGCTATAGGCTTTTGCCGGCAATTTACCCCAAATCGGCGCCGGCCATGCTGCATCCGAATGATACCGCACAACATGGTGTAAATGACACTGTGGAACCATATTTCCCAGTGCAGCGATATTCATTTTATCACCATTAAAAGTTTTCATAAGAAATTCTGCCAAAAAAGAAGACTCTCGCAATATTTGCGACTGATCTTCATCGGAAAGCTGATAAATCTCGCTAATCCCTTCTCTATCGGGTACCAGGATAAACCACGGATAATTTGCATCCTGCATCAATAATAAATGACACAAGGGAAATCGACCAAGAACCAGACAGTCTTTCACTAATTGTGGGTGTAACTCAGCCATGACTAGCGACCAACTCCTGTTTGCAATATCGACATAAATAACGTGTACCTTTCATCACTCTATTATGACGGATACGCGTCAACTCATGTGTTCGGCATGAACAAGAATAATTAAAACGTTGATAGTGTCTGGTCGGCAAACCTTGCAAATCAAAATTACAGGTAACGCTATCATCGGCATTAAGTAGAGCCATGATATTTTTCCACTCCTTTCCATGCGCTTGTGTATTTCTCATGCCGTATAACATATCGACAACATAATGCGCGACTTCGTGTGGCACAGTTGTCGCCAAATTTTCAGAAAAATAGCGTGCAAAAATATAAGGATTGTATCGAATCATGCGTTGCGATTTTTTCACCTTATACATGCCAGCAGCCCTGCCCTTCAGATCAAAATAAATAGAGATAGGTTCGAAAGTTCGTTCCAGAACAACACCGGCTTGGTAGAGACAGCTTTCCGTTGCAGAAAGAACCTGCTCTTGTTGCTCCGAATCAAGTGGCATGACATGTGACATTGGCCTAACTCTGCCACATCATGTGAAAAGCGGCAAACATTTACCGTGAACATCGATATAAATTATTGAAACCTATGTTATAGCTTGCTATCAGCGGCATTAACTTTCTATTTTTGATTGGTATATCGCTTGCATTTAGCTAATAAAAATAATTAACCGGACAAAGAGTTTGCCCACACATCTTCCACAAAATAGTATCGCCGCGCTGGTTTATAGCAGCAATAATCAACCTGCTGCAAATGAGTCGTCATCCAAAGAAGCGAAAAATAGTATCTTTGGTGAAGATGGTTTTACCTTTGGCGACATCATCGACATTATTAATCCTTTACAACATATTCCTATCGTCAATAGTATCTACAGAAAAATAACAGGCGATACCATTGCGCCTGCGATGGAAATTGCTGGTGCCGCTTTATTTGGCGGGCCACTTGGCGCGGCCATATCAACTGTAACTACTGCAATTAAATCTCAATTCCAGAGCGATGCAAAAAGTATTGACCCAGATTCGCCTTATATTGATGGTGGAGTAAATAGTTCCACTGTCATTGCCAGCAATACATCAACAGGAAAAATAATCAGTGCTGAAGATTATTTTTCTCAGGGAAAGTCCAATATTAAACAAACAGATTATGAAAAAACGCCATCAAGTATTATTCACAATGGCGTACTAAGCTCAGAAAATATAATACAAAGACATAACAACAATATAAGTTTAAATACATTACATAATCGCCAGGCCTATCAATCGTCTGATGGCATTATGGATCTTGTTTATAAAAATACAGAACGTTATTCCAACGCCATTGCCTCAGCAAACACGCCAGAAAAGAAAATTGATATTATTCTTGGCTCAAACTCAGGTGCAGGTTAACTACTAAATAGTTTACTTTGCTTTAACAAAGCTCAGCATTATTTCCTTTCTGTTATATGGCCGTTAGTTTATTTACCACTGGCTTTCTTTTAAACTCCTATCATGCAACAGACATTTCCAGACTCACTGCTTTGGTTAACAGAACCTGTCGTTAATACTTTATTAAGCTATTACGATTACCCTCATCCTGAGACGGGCGAAATAATCGATGGCTATGACAAGCCACATGCTTTACGCACAGCAAAAATGTGCGCGGCTGTTGCGCAGTACTTGGGGCATGATGAAGAACGCGTACACCAATACCAAACCGCATGTTTATTACACGATATGGGTCGCGCCGGACTAGAGCAGGAACTGTTTGGCAAAATATGGACATGGGCAAAACAAAAAAACATACCAACCCGTCCAGCAGAATGGCGTGCAGAACATCCTGACACAACTTACGGCGAAGAAACAGAAGCATTCTTGTCACAATATCAAACAGAATTAGAACAACTGGGCATTACAATTAATGCTTGGACAAAAGAACAAGTCGAAATGCGCTTAGGTTATGCCCGACGTTTAAATCGGATTATTCAAAATATTATTCCAAATATAGAAGCGCATGATATTGCGTGGTCAGACTGGATGGAGACAGTTTGCTTATATTATTACTACCCGGAAAAACTGGCAGACGAACCTGACTGGTTACGCGAACTCGGCGAAATACTGGTGACTTGCGAACAGCTTGAAGCTTATAGCAACCGTACGCGTGGTAATGATTACTACAATCGTAATGATGAAAGCTTTGAAGATGCCTTTAATTACCTGCAAGGTTTAAAAGAAAAAGGACAAATTGGCGCGAAAGTATTAGGGGCGGTCAGACAACTCACAGCCGAAGGATATTTTGACGCTATACTTAAAGAAGCCAGAGACGGGCAGTTATCATATGATGATTTGAAGTTTCTCCGATCATTAAGTAATACACATTAAAGAGAGATACATAAAGAGAATAAAAATGGCAGTCGTTACAAAACAGTTTTCACTACAGATGCATGGCGATACAAAGATAGAGAACATCACAGAAAAGTGTCAAAGTTTATTAAAAGAATCTGAGCTTTCCGCTGGAATAGCAACGCTATTTATTAAACACACAACCGCATCCGTTATGATCTTCGAAGACGAGCCCGGCTTGCATGAAGATACGAAAAATAGTTGGGAACAGTTAATCCCTGCCAACCCAGAATGGCAACACAATACACGTAACGCAGGCGAGGATAATGGTCATAGTCACCTGCGTGGACAAATACAGGGGCAATCATTAACCATCCCTTTCGTTGACCAGACATTAACACTGGGTACATGGCAACAAATCGTTGTGATTGATTTTGATACTTGCGCCAGAGAGAGACAAATCGTTTTACAGATTATCGGAGAGTAAAACTTTTCTCTCTGCTGCTGTATTTTACGTCCCGCAAAAAGTTTGGTGCACAATCTCTTCCGGTTTAGGCGGTAAGCTATAACTTTCTTTACCTTGCTGTTGTTCGTAAGGTTTTTGCAATACATCATAAAGCGCATGAAATACAGAAAAGTCATTATGATCTTCTGCTGCTCTAATCGCCGCTTCGACCTGATGATTTCGAGGAATATAAAGCGGGTTAATTGACTGCATATTCTGTTGGCGCTCGTTATCATCAACTGATTCTAATGATAAACGTTGACGCCAACGCGCTAACCATTCACCCATCACTTCTGGTTTTGTGAACAGCCCACGCAGAGTCATATCTTTTTCATTGCCGACAGAATCCAATTGCGATAAATGATAAAACGTTAAGGTAAAGTCTGCTTCATTCGCTTCCATCGTATCTAATAAAGAACTTATCAGTGCTTTATCGTCTTCCGAATTATCTTTCGATTGAGTATTAGTATTAGCAGTTAAACCACACTTTGCACGAAAACCGGATAACCATTCTTCATTGTAGCGTTCAAAATATTTTTGCAAAATCTCTTGCGCTATTTCGACACCTTTATCAAGGTCATCATCAAATAAAGGCAATAAGGTTTCAGCCAATCGAGATAAGTTCCAGGCACCAATAGCAGGTTGATTGCTATAAGCATAACGTCCATCGCGATCAATCGAGCTATACACCTGATGATGATTGAAAGAATCCATAAACGCACAAGGACCATAATCTATTGTCTCTGCGGCAATAGACATATTATCGGTATTCATTACGCCATGAATAAACCCCAACTGCATCCACTGTGCAATCAAACTCGCCTGTCGCATCACGACTTGTTCAAATAAAGCAATATAAGCATTACTCGCTTCTTTCACAGCCGGATAATTACGTTCAATAACATAATCCGCCAAGGCTTTAATCGACTTCATATCATTTTGCATGGCAAAGTATTGAAAAGTACCCACGCGAATAAAACTCGAAGCCGCACGCGTCATAATGCCACCAGGTACCACGCCTTGACGTATAACTTCTTCTCCGGTTGTTACTGCTGCGAATGCGCGTGTCGTTGGAACATTAAGTTTATGCATGGCTTCGCTTAGTAAATATTCACGCAACACCGGGCCCAATGCTGAACGACCATCGCCATTACGAGACCAACCTGTCCGCCCAGAACCTTTTAACTGAATACCGAAAGAACGACCATCAACATCATCTAACTCACCCAGATAAATCGCACGACCATCACCAAGATGCGGATTAAAATGGCCGAATTGATGACCCGCATAAGCCATAGCTAAAGGCGATGAAGAATCATGTACTTTATTACCAGAAAATATCTCTACTAAAGTTTCTTCATCATCAGCTTCAGCATGCACACCAAGCTCAGCCGCAAGCTCATAATTAAATTTAATCAACTGCGGTTTCGCGACAGGTGCCGGGTGACGTTCTTCATAAAACGCTTCCCCCAATTCCAAGTATCTATTTTTAAATGCAATATTTAGCAAAACGATCCCAATAATAGAAATTTTGTCGGTTATTATAATAATTATCTGATAAAAATAACTTTAAAAAAATTTATTTATATTTTTCCAAGTCAATATAATTAATAGTGTAAGTACATGAGAAATCACTATCTTTACGATAACGGCTACACCCCCAGAACTTTCCGTTTCGACCTGATTTAAGTTTTAGAACAGTTCCACATTCAGGACATAAAGGTTCAACACAATCGCATTTATCAGATGAACATATTAGGTGATCACTTTTAATTACCTGATGATCTCCGCACTTTGGGCATCCATTCTGCGTATAGTCACAGTAGGGATAATTATTGCAAGCATAAAAAACTTTACCATTTGTTCTATTCTTTCTTCCAACTAAGTAGCCAGATTGACATTCGGGGCATTCAATCTCTTTACCCCACTCTTTGTTATTAAACTTTCCATCTACTAATTCAGATACAGGATAATTATTTTTGCGTAATTCCCTAACAAAGCTAGATGATTTTTCAGGGTGGGTAACAAGATAGACATAATGCCTAGCTCTTGTCAGCGCAACATAGAATAATCGACGTTCTTCTGCATATTGATAACTTTCTTCTGTAGGTAATAATAAAGATAATATTGAATTACTCACTTTCGATGAAGGAAAACCATTTTTGCCCGTGACTAACCCAAGCACAATAACGTAATCGGCTTCCTTTCCTTTTGAACCATGTACTGTCATATAGTCAATATTCAAGTTTGAATATATTCGTTTTAAGTTAGAGTAATTCTTAGGTTTTATATAACTAAATCGACCTAACACTAATACACTACTACCAACCTTAGCATTGCTATCCAATGCCTGAAGCGCTAATTCCAAACCTTCTGCGTCAGTCTTGCTTGGAACTATCGATACTGCATTATCATTTACTTCTCTAAAACTTTTAATATCCTTTTTAATTTGCGCAGGATTATTTTGTATAAACTTCGCTGCAACTTCGCCAATCTTCTGATTAAAACGAAATGTCATATCTAATATGTTGATTGCAGCCACCCCAAAATGTTCTGTAAAATCATGCGTCAAAGTGACATCACTACCAGTAAAACGATAAATAGATTGCCAATCATCACCTACACAAAAAATTGAATTATCTTTATTCTGATGTTGCAATGCCTTTACTAATCTAGCTCTTGGTGCCGATATATCCTGAAACTCATCGACTAAAACATAACGATACGGAGAAACAAACAACCCTTCTTCAACATACGAAACAGCTTTAGCAATCATATCCTCAAAATCAATTTCATTTCGTGACTCCAAATAGGATTGATACTTTTGATAAATAGGCTCAAATAATTCAACGACAATCAACATCCTTGCTTTATCAATATGACCTGCTGCTTTTTCGTATAACTCTTGAATGCTTAATAATGTAGATTTAAATAGCTTTAAGAATTCAACAATTAAACGACTAAACGAAGATATTCCACCTAACTCTTTTATAAAATCGAGTAATTGATTATCTGGGATAGGCTGAAAAACCACATTATGAGTAATTAGTTTTTCTTTTAGGTTATCCAGTAATCGTCCTTGCTGGTGTTCATAACTGTATGTCTCTATTAATTTTGTTCCATGTTCTTCATGAAGCGCTCTTTTCCATTCTGCACTCGCAAGATATTTTTCTCCTCCCATGAACTTAGGTGCTTTTCCATTTTTATCTAAAGCGAAATGTTCAATATAGACTCCATAATCTGTTAAATAAAAGTCTGGCTTATATTTTCTAAAATCAGGCCCCGCAGTATTGATAATATAATCAGACTCGTATTCATAATTAACCCCTTGTTGATAGAGATAATTAGCAATCATGAGTTCTTCATGACTTTTTACCAGTTCACCTTTTAACGTTCTTAGCTCTACTTGCTGACAATATTCGATATAGTCTTTCTTAGTTTTAAAATCTAAAACGTTTTTAACAGGGTAAAGATAGTTAGCAAAATAGTTAACCAGTTTTTCACGATAACTACTGGTCTGAATAAGTTCTGATAAAACAGAATCAACAAATTTTTCTCTGGCTTTATCATCCTCTGCCATCTTTGATAATGACGGCTGTTTCCTTTCAACTTTAGCTATTATCTCCTTGCCTAAGCCATGAAATGTCTTTACTGTTAACTTTTCACAACCTATCCTTCCCTCTACCCTTTCTTCCATTTCATCTGCTGCTTTCCTAGCAAACGCCAACATAAGTATTTCATCAGGACTAGCAGAGTTAGTTTCAATTAAATACCCTGCTTTTCCAACAATCGTACTCGTTTTACCTGTGCCTGCACCTGCCAATACTAAATTAGCGCCTTCATCTTCAATGCATGCATTACGTTGAGCATCTGTTAAAAAGTTAGACTCCAAGTTATCAAAATAAGTTTTATAGGTAGCTTTTTTATTCTCAACATAAAACTTATTTCGTTCATTTCTATATTTTTCTGTGTGAGAAAAAAAATTAGATAATTCATCTGCGTATCGATTAGTTTGTTTATCCAGATAGTTAGCTCGCTCTTCCCTAGCCAATAATCCAGTAATATCTCTATTAGCTCCTATCCAATCTTGAGTACTCGAATATTTTAAATAACAATCCTGCTTGTACAGTACTTCAAGTTGGCGAAACACTTCAACTATTTGTTGAGAAGCTTCTTTGAATATTTTTTTATAAAACTTATATATTTCAATATTAATGTCAGACTGTAATTGCTCCGCAGCCTTCTTATTAATCCAATCAAATTTAATTACAGTACCATTACTCAACTCCAAAAATAATGCAGACCAGATAAGACCTTCTTTGAATTCAACATTACCGACAATATTTTGATACGGATAAGTAGAATGGGAGTAGTCGTTAGAGAGTTTTAAAGACGATGTATCATAACTAAGGCGATTATAATTTTGCTTATTCTTAGCTAAGAACCAAGTTGTTTTCCCTATTAAATAAGATTCAATTTCCATTATAGTTAAACCAATAATATCAAATAACTATTGGGTTAAGCTCTTTTATAAATATAGGATACCAACTAGATTGATGGGTATCACTTTTACAGCGTTCATTAAGAAATAATATAGGCGACTCATAATGAAAAATATTTCTATAAGGAAATAATATTACTGCATTTAATTTACTATACTTTTCAGGAAATTTAGTGATAAGCGAATCCAAAACAAGCTTCAAAAGCTGTTGATTTGGCAGGTAACTAGTCAGAACTGCTACAATCCCTATTTTATCTTCAGGCAATTGTCCTAGCGCTTCAAATAAAGCATTTTTCAATATTCTACGTATTTTTGCAGGATCTGATATATGCATCCCACTTACATAAGAGTCTTCACCCTTATTTTTAATAATATTGATACTGCAAATTTCGTCTATATTAACGGTAGTTTGAACTTCCTCTAATTCATCTATGTCAGGTAAACTAT
>JBMZNW010000034.1:7554-11691 GCA_049619915.1 Gammaproteobacteria bacterium | reverse complement strand
ACCACCCGCACAGACAGTACCCTGCGCCCCAAGTTGATTACTTATCCATTCAAAAACTGTTCTACCATAATAATCCAGTCCTCTGACTAGTCTCGGATTAACGGTATATTTAATTCCCGCAGCGTCGAGTATCTCTTTCAGTTCTGCAAAGTGTTCGGCAGACTCTGTATCCAGATGCTCATCCAGAGTCGGTGCTGCTGCTATTAAACTTTTCATTTCCGGATTTTTGCTATCGAGAATACGTAACGGGTTTTGTTCAAGCCTGACCAGACTATCTTCATCAAGTTGATCTTTATGCGATGAAAAGTAATCGACCAGAATTGAACGATATGCAGCTCGTGATTCGGTTGTGCCTAATGAGTTTATTTCCAGACTGAGTTCATTCAAACCTAAGGCTTGCCAGATTCTGGCGCACATTAAAATTTGTTCTGCATCAATGTCAGGGCCGTTAAAGCCAAATGCTTCTATACCAATTTGATGAAATTGTCTTTGTCTGCCTTT
The DNA here is from genome assembly GCA_049619915.1 of Gammaproteobacteria bacterium. Classification (GTDB taxonomy): domain Bacteria; phylum Pseudomonadota; class Gammaproteobacteria; order Eutrophobiales; family Eutrophobiaceae; genus UBA7359. The sequence continues at coordinate 11,190 of JBMZNW010000034.1, read as the reverse complement.
TTGTGGGCGCTCATGACGAAACATCGGGCCGGCATACCAGAGTCGTTGCGTTTTGTTATGAAATAAACCGTGTTCAATACCAGCGCGTACACAGCTTGCTGTTCCTTCTGGTCTGAGAGTTAAACTGGAATCATTGCGGTCTTCAAAACTGTACATTTCCTTGGAAACAATATCAGTATTATCGCCGATAGAGCGTTTGAACAGTTCTGTTTTCTCGACTATGGGAAGACGTATTTCCTGATAACCATATTGATCGAGAATATTTTTTATAGTTTGTTCCAGATAGTGCCAACGCGGTGTATCTTGCATGAGTATGTCGTGCATACCACGAACCGCTTGTAACTTAGCCATTTACAGCCCTCAAAATCAGATGGAAAAAGTTATTCAGGAAGAGTAAAACGGGCAATGCCATTTTTTATATGTGATTTGAAATCAACAGTTTCGCCATTTAAAGTCAGGCTAACGCCTGCGGCATAACCAAAAAGTATTTCAAATGGAGCGCTGCCACTCAATGTATAGGTTTTTCCGGCTTTAGCGAGATCAAAAAACACTTTATTATTATCTTTATCCATGATTTCTATCCAGGAGTCACCCGATATCTCCATTACGATAGCATCGCCATTACTTACAGCAACGGTCTCTGCAACTGTTTCTTCATTAGGCTCAAGCTCAATATCTTCTATTGTCGATATTTCTATAGTTTGTTCTTCGTTAAAAGATTGTAATTTAAGCAAGCCATTTTCTTTATCGGTTTCAATTACTGGTGCTTGCTCTGCTTCATTGTTTGAATTGATTTCTTCTTCTGCAACATAAGGTGATTGCCATGATGTATTATCATGCGTGATTACTTCGTAATTTATATCAACGTCGTTAATCTCTGCTACATTGTTTGAATTACTTTCCTCTTCCTTCGTTGTATTTACTTCTACAACATAATTACTTTGATACCAGATCAATAATAATAATACGAGCCCCAGTGTTAGTAGGTATGTGAATGCCTTAACCGGTTTGTCATTACTACTTGCTTGTGTTGGCGGTTTAACTTCCGGCAGTAATTCAGGTAGTGCCGGTGGTGTCTCGTTATTATAAAGCTCAATAAGCTTATCAGCATCCGCATCAACAGTTTTAGCATAACTGCGTAAATAACCGCGGACATAAATTGCTGAAGGAAGATCGTCTTCACTGTCAGCCTCTATTGCTTCAATAATCTTGATATCAAGATGAACGCGTTTTGCGATGTCTTCAGCAGAAAGCCCCATTTTTTCACGTTGCATGCGCAACAGTTGTCCGGGTGTCTCGAACATATCTTGATTAGTATTTGTTGATGACTCAGTCATTATTGAACCTTTGAGTTTAACAGTGCCGCTGCTTCATCAGAATCAGGAAAAGAATTTTTAAGTAACAAGGCATAACTGGAAACAGCATCCTTATCGCCTAGCTCTCGTTCTATTTGAATACCAAGCCATAGGCTGCGCGCATTATGGCGGGAAATCTGCTGAAACCGTTGTAAGTATGCACGAGCAGATAGGTAATTAAACTCATCAACAGAAAACTCACACATCTTGATTAAAGCCTGTGGAATTCTTGGGTTTATTTTTAACGCTTCCTGAAGCTTTATTTTGGCCTCATCTTTTCTATTGTTATTGTATAAACATAAGCCGGCATTGGTTATGGCAAGTTCAGGTGTTTGATAAAGCGGGTTTTCTGCTGCTTTTGAAAAAGTTTCCAGTGCTTTTTCGATGCGATCTTGCTGGCAAAGAAAATTGCCATAATTATTTAATGTCGATGAATTTCTGTCATCAAGACTTAATGCTTTTTTAAAGTGTTTCTCAGCTTCGTTATAGTCTTTAATCTGCTGATAAAGCAAACCAAGAACATTATAGATTGACGGGTGCGCCGGATCGGCTTCACGCGCTTTTTTCAGTTTTGTTAGGGCTTCTTCGTATTTGCCATCTTTTAAATACGCAATGCCGAGGTTCAAGTTGGCCGTAGCGACTTCGTTGGTGACATGTGAAGGACGAATATTTTGACTGGATGATGGACTAACTGGTGTATTACATGCGCTCAGCAATAATGCCGGTATCAATAGTAAAAAGGTCAATCGATTAACCTTTTGCATTAGTTCAGCCCCATTCTGTCTTTCTGGCTGTTTTTCTGGTGTCTTGCTGCTTTTGCCATGACTTTGCCAACAAGTTGACCACATGCGGCATCAATATCATCGCCGCGGGTTTTGCGAGTGATGGTAAAGATATCAGAGCCAATCAAGATATCTCTGAATGAATTAATAGCTTTAAGGTCAGAGCAATCGTAATTAGTCCCAGGAAAAGTATTAAAAGGAATTAAATTTACTTTCGAAGGTATGCCCTTTAGACACTTAACAAGATTCTTTGCATCTTGCTTACTATCATTAACGCCTTTCAACATAACGTACTCAATGGTTATGGGTTCGTTATCTCTTGCTTCTGTAAAACGCTTGCACGCTTTTAGTAATTCGACCATTGGATAAGAACGGTTGATTGGCACAATGTCATTTCGTAATTCATTGTTGCTGGCATGTAATGAGATAGCAAGGCTGACATTACTATCGTCTTTTAAACGATCAATTTCAGGAATAATGCCTGATGTGCTGACGGTGACGCGTCGACGCGCAAGACCAAAACCAAGATCATCTGTTAGCAGGTTGATCGCTTTTAACACATTATCGTAATTAAGCAGAGGTTCACCCATACCCATGAAAACAATATTCGTAATTATGCGTTTATCGCCTTCAAAGTAACCAAGCGCTTTATTTGCTGCCCAGACCTGACCAATTATTTCGCTGGTACTCAGGTTTCGATTAAAACCTTGTTGGCCGGTAGAACAAAACTTACATTCAAGCGGGCAGCCGACTTGGGATGAAATACAAAGCGTGCCACGATCGTTTTCTGGAATAAAAACCGTTTCTACTGAGTTACCACCGTCAATTTCGATTAACCATTTATATGTGCCATCAGCTGATTTTTGTTCGCTTTTGATACCGGGTGCTTTAATAGAAGTGTGTTGTTCCAGCTTTGCTCGAAGTGACTTACTCAAATTTGTCATTTCGTTGAAATCAACAATACCTTGATGATAAATCCATTTTAGTACTTGTTGCGCACGAAATGATTTATCGCCCATCTCTGTAAAAAAAGACTCCAGAGATTTTCGATCATAATCAAGTAAGTTAACTTTATCGGTCATTCTTATCTTACTAACGGGTTCTCGGACAAATTTCAGTTTCTTTAAAGAAAAAGTTTATTTCTCTTTCTGCGCTTTCGACACTATCTGAACCATGAATTGCGTTTTCAAGCGTATCGCCAACAAATTCCAAGTCAGCATATAAATTACGGATCGTTCCAGCTGCCGCTTCTTTCGGCACGGTTGCGCCCATTAAGTCACGCAGTGTTTTAACCGCATTTTCACCTTCTAGAACCTGTACCTGGACTGGTCCTGAGGTCATATAACTTAACAGCGATTTATAAAAGGGACGTTCTGCATGTTCGGCATAAAGCCCTTCAGCATCGCTGATGGGTAAATGTATCATCTTCGCAGCAATGATGCGCAAACCGTTTTTTTCTATTAAGGCGTTAATGTTTCCAATGTGATTATTGGCAACCG
>JBMZNW010000034.1:0-7544 GCA_049619915.1 Gammaproteobacteria bacterium | reverse complement strand
TTTAATTATTGTTAGTGTTCTTTCTAATGCCATTGTTGTAACGGTCTCCTGCAAGAGCTGATATTAATAAACGCGAGATTATACGTGCTCGATGAGCCGAATTAAATTGTCAAAACGACTATTTTTGTATGAAAAGCAGTTATTTAGGCTATTTTTTTAACTAAAAGATGAAATTTCGCCTATTTGCGCAGCATTAATAAAAAAGCGCGCTTTTTAAAAAGTCATTAATCCCAGCGTGGATCGGTGACTTGTACCATGCCATCTTCGACTCTAACCGGGAAAGTTGGTGTAGGTTCATAAGCAGGAGGGGTTAACGCTTCGCCGGTTTTTACGCAAAAACGTGCGCCATGACGCGGGCAAATCAATTCTGCGCCATCAACAACTTGTTCTGCTTCCATGCCGCATCCCAACATCGGCGCTCCATCATGCGTACAAACATCTTCGATGGCATAATATTCGCCATCAAGATTGAAAACAGCAATCATGACATCGTCAACATCAACTAATTTTGATTTCCCCGGAGTGAGTTCATCTTCCGGAGCGACATTAAACCAACCAGCCAAAATACTTTCTCCAAAAATACTTTAATAAATTAAATTACTAATTATTGAGCAATGTAACGTGCGAATGTAAATTTATTCGAGCGCGACCGACATGGATGTCGGAAGTGCAGATTTTGCATGGAGCAAAAATCTGCTAGTAGTTGCGACACTAGTACATGCCAGTTTCTAACCGTGCGGCCTCCGACATCATCTCCTGATTCCACGGCGGTTCAAATGTCACTTCAACATTAACGCGGGTGACATTCGGGACGGTTAATATTTTTGTCCGCACATCATCGGCAAGAAAATCACCCATACCGCAACCTGCTGCTGTTAATGTCATAACAACATCAACTTGATTACCGTCGACACCGAGCGGTGTAATATTGCATTGATAGATAAGACCGAGTTCAACAATGTTGATTGGTATTTCTGGATCGTAGCAAGTGCGCATTTGTTCCCAGACTAGCTCTTCATCAACACTACCGTCACCGGTTAATTCTTTTTGAACGGTATCGTCTTGCTCTTCAACTTCAAAACCTAAAGCATCCGCATTTTTTGCATCAATACGTGCAAGATTGCCATTAACGTTAACGGTATAACTGCCACCAAGAGCTTGTGTAATTAATACAACGCTACCTTCCGGTAAATTTAACGGTGTTCCGACAGGAATTAAGACTGCTTCACAATCGCGTTCCAGTGTTATAGGAGTATTTTCTTGCATAATATTATTTATCTTAAGTCTTATTCTGTGTGAACAGGCGTTGTCCCGCCTTCTATAACTGAGTGCAGTGTATGCCAGCATAAGGAAGCGCATTTCACTCTAGCAGGGTAGGCTTTTACGCCCGCTAATGCCGCGAGCTTGCCCAGCTTTTCTATGTCTGCTTCTTCGTCAGTAGTAATTAGGTTATGAAAAACATTAAATAGTTTTTCTGCTTCTTCTAGCGTTTTACCTTTCATTGCTTCGGTCATTAACGAAGCTGAAGCCACCGAGATTGCACAACCGCTACCATCAAAACTAATGTCTTCAATATCAACGCCATCAGTTTTTAAATATAAAGTTAATTTATCACCACATAATGGATTAAAACCTTCCAGTGTTTTATTTGCACCAGGCAGTTTGCCAAAATTACGTGGGCTGCGATTGTGATCAACAATCACTTCCTGATAGAGGTCTTTAAGATCAAACATGTATTATTACCTTAGCCGAAAATACTTTTACATTTATCTATAGCTTTTATTAATGCATCCACTTCTTCGCGGGTGTTATAAAAAGCAAACGAAGCGCGTGCAGTAGCTGGAATTGCAAAACGTTCCATTATCGGCATAGCACAGTGATGTCCTGCACGTATTGCAACACCTTCGTCATCGAGTATGGTGCCAATATCATGCGGATGAATTCTGCCTAAGGTAAAAGAAAGAATACTGGTTTTGTTTTTTGCCGTACCAACAAAGTTGAAACCAGTAATTTGCGCAGCTTGTTCATTAGCATAATCGAGCAGTTCATTTTCATACTTTGCTGCGAGCTCTAAATCAATTTCGTTAACATAATCAACTGCAGCACCTAAACCGATCACACCTGCAATATGTGGCGTACCTGCTTCAAATTTATGCGGCAAAGTATTATACGTAGACTTATTCATGGAAACCGTCTGGATCATGTCGCCACCACCTTGATAGGGAGGCATCGCATCTAATAACTCTTCTTTACCATAGAGCACACCAATACCGGTTGGGCCAAATAGTTTATGTCCAGAGAAAGCATAAAAATCACAATCAAGTTCCTGAACGTCTACTTTGGTATGCGGTACTGCTTGTGCGCCATCCACTAATACTTTGGCACCAACAGCATGTGCTTTATCAATTATTGTCTTAATAGGATTAATCGTGCCGAGTGCATTTGAGATATGTCCAACAGCGACAATGCGGGTTTTTTCATTGAGCAGTTTTTCATACTCTTCTAATATTAATTCGCCAGCATCATTAATTGGGATGTAATGCAATGTTGCACTGGTTTGTTCACAGATTAATTGCCAGGGCACAATGTTTGAATGATGCTCAAGTTCGGTAATGATAACTTCATCACCTGCACTTAAAGTACTTCGGCCAAAACTTTGCGCAACCAGATTAATGGCTTCAGTGCCGCCTCGTACAAATATTATTTCTTTTGAAGTATTTGCATTGAGAAAGCCTTTAATTTTTTCTCTTGATGACTCATATACGGACGTAGCATGCTCACTTAAAGTGTGTACGCCGCGATGGATATTGGCATTATATTCACGATAATAATGTTCCAGCGTTTCGATAACCTGTTTTGGCTTTTGCGCTGTTGCTGCGTTATCAAGATAGACTAGCGGTTTGTCATTGACCTGTTGTTGCAGAATAGGAAAGTCTGCACGCACTTTCTCAATATCGAATGTTGCTGCGTCATTATTTATATTTGCAGCGGTATTTTGATTATTCATTGGTAAACTCACGGATTAAATCTGCTTCGGGTAATTGGCCAACAATTAAATATTCAAGCTGGTTTCTAACAGGCGCTAAACTGATATTACTTAATACTTCATCAGCAAACGCATAGGTTAATAGACTACGTGCGGTTTCTTCATCGATTGCGCGCGAACGAAGATAAAACAACATGTTCTCATCCAACTGACCTACGGTAGCGCCATGACTACACTTAACATCGTCGGCATAGATTTCTAATTCTGGTTTCGTGTCTATCTCTGCATCATCGGATAACAATAAGTTGGCATTGTTTTGATATGCTTCAATCTTTTGCGCTTGTGGGTGCACAACCACTTTGCCGTTAAATACAGCACGGCTACGACCATTAAGTACACCACGATAATTTTCTGAACTATGTGTATGCGGTTTTAAGTGATCTACACGCGTATGGTTATCAACATGTTGTCTGCCAATGGTCATATATAAACCATCCATGATGATTTCTGCGCCTTCTGCTGCAAGCTGCCCATGTATATCGTTACGAACTAATGAACCACCAAGAGAAACCGAGTTTGATTGCAAGCGGCTGTCCTTATCTTGCATAACATTCAAGTTGCCTATGTGATAAGCATTTAAACTTTCCTGTTGTATTTTGTAATGCTTTAATATTGCCGATGCTGATAAAGAGACTTCTGTTACAGCATTGGTAAAGTAATTTGCATCATCAAGACCAATATAGTTTTCAATCAACGTTGCTTCAGCATGTTCACCCATGACAATTAAATTACGAGGGTGGCTGGCAAAAGCCTTTCCATTTTCTTGGCCATTATCTTTCGCCAGATAAAAAACAGTAATCGGTTTTTCAAGAACAGTATTTTTCGGAACATTGATATATGTTCCATGTTGAATAAATGCTGTGTTTAATGCGGTGAATGGACTGATGTTGCTATCTGCATACTGTGCTAAATGTTTGGCAAGCAAGTCTTTGTCTTTTGCCAAAGCGGTTGCCATATTTTCTATGCTGACACCTGCAGGCAAATCACTAATGTTTGAATGTTCTTCAGAATAAACGCCATTAACAAAAACAAGTTCATAACTATCCATGTCTTTAAATCTAACGTTATTGATTTCATCAGCGCTGATCGATACAGACTCACTATTCAGGCTGGAAAATGTTTTTTTAGCAATCGGACGCGTGTCTGTATATTTCCAGTTTTCCTGACGTGTATGAGGAAAACCGTTATCCTGAAAAAGTTTTAGCGCAGACTGACGTTGTTCTGAAAGCCAGTCGGCTTTAACGTTGTCATCCAGTTTCTCAAAATCATTGAGATACTGTTGAATATTTGTGTTGTTATTGCTCATATTACTTGGCTCATGCTGCTTCTGTCTCAACAATCCAGTCGTAACCTTTTTCTTCAAGCTCAAGCGCAAGCTCAGGTCCACCGGATTTAATAATCTTGCCGTTACTTAATACATGAACATAATCAGGTTTGATGTAATCGAGTAAACGCTGGTAGTGCGTGACTAAAATAATAGAACGTTCTTCACTGCGTAAACTATTAACGCCTTCAGAAACAATTTTTAATGCATCGATATCAAGACCTGAATCGGTTTCATCAAGAATAGCCAGCTTTGGTTCAAGCACAGCCATTTGAAAAATTTCATTACGTTTTTTCTCGCCACCGGAAAAACCTTCGTTTACCGAACGGTTAAGCAAGTCTTCTTTCATCTTAACCAGTTTCATTTTTTCTTTTACTAAAGTTAAAAACTCAACGGCATCAAGTTCCTGTTCGCCACGCGATTTACGTATGGCATTCACAGCGGCTTTTAATAAATAAACATTATTCACGCCAGGAATTTCTACTGGATATTGAAAGGCGAGGAAGACACCTGCCCAGGCGCGTTCTTCAGGAGAAAGCTCGAGTAAGTCTTTGCCGTCATATTCAACGCTGCCTTTGGTGACGTCATAACCGTTTCGGCCAGCAAGTACATTTGCCAATGTACTTTTGCCAGAACCGTTCGGTCCCATAATGGCGTGTACTTCACCAGCTTTAACACTGAAGTTTAAACCTTTCAGTATTTCTTTATCTTCAACTTTTGCGTGTAAGTCTTTTATATCTAACATTTTATTTTCTCTGTGGTTTTAGCCGACAGCACCCTCTAATGTGATGCCTAATAATTTTTGTGCTTCAACAGCAAACTCCATTGGTAATTCTTTAAATACTTCCTTACAAAAGCCATTCACGATCATGTTGACCGCATCTTCTTCAGCAACGCCGCGCTGTAAACAGTAAAACAATTGGTCGTCACTAATTTTTGACGTAGTAGCTTCATGTTCAACGGTTGCCGATGAATTTTTTGTTTCTATATAAGGGAAAGTATGTGCGCCACATTGATCACCCATTAATAAGGAGTCACATTGTGTATAGTTTCTGGCGTTATCTGCGCTTTTACTAATCTTTACCAGGCCGCGATAAGACTGTTGTGCTTTCTTTGCGGAGATACCTTTGGAAACAATGGTACTGCTGGTGTTTTTACCAATATGGATCATCTTCGTACCGGTATCTGCTTGTTGCAGGTTGTTTGTTACTGCAACTGAATAAAATTCACCAATCGAGTTATCGCCTTTTAAGATACAGCTTGGATATTTCCAGGTGATGGCTGATCCTGTTTCAACTTGTGTCCAGGATACTTTTGAATTATTACCGCGACAGTCGGCACGTTTGGTCACGAAATTATAAATACCACCTACACCATTCTCATCACCGGGATACCAGTTCTGTACTGTTGAATATTTTATTTCTGCATCTTCTAGTGCGACCAATTCAACAACGGCAGCGTGTAACTGGTTCTCATCGCGCATTGGCGCAGTACAACCTTCAAGATAACTGACATGACTCGCTTCATCTGCAACGATTAATGTACGTTCAAATTGTCCGGTGTTAGAAGCATTGATACGGAAATAAGTCGATAACTCCATTGGGCAACGCACGCCTTTTGGAATATAAACAAATGAACCGTCAGTAAAGACCGCTGAGTTTAATGCCGCGAAAAAGTTATCCGCCGCCGGTACAACTGAACCAAGATATTTTTTTACTAAATCAGGGTAGTCTTTTACCGCTTCAGAAAAAGAACAAAAGATAACACCGGCATCGGCAAGTTTGCCTTTGAATGTTGTTGCAACAGAAACACTATCGAATACTGCATCAACGGCAACGCCAGCGAGCATTTTTTGTTCTTGCAAAGGAATACCTAGTTTTTCATAGGTTTCTAATAATTTCGGATCAACTTCATCAAGACTTTTCGGGCCGTCTTCTTTTGATTTCGGCGCTGAGTAATAAGAGATTGCTTGATAATCAATTGGCTCGATATCTAAATGTGCCCAAGTTGGGTCTTCCATATTTAACCATTGGCGATAAGCTTTTAAACGCCATTCAAGTAACCATTCTGGCTCTTCTTTCTTTTTAGAAATAAAGGTAATAACGTCTTCATTAAGACCAGGCTCGACAGTATCCGAATCAATATCAGTTACAAAGCCATGTTCATAATCTTTGCTAACCAGTTCTTCCATATTTTCAGTATTTGTCGACATGATTATTTTGCCTCTACGTCTTCTTTGGGGTCTTCTTTAAGACTGAAACTCTCACCACAGCCACAAGATTCTTCTACATTAGGGTTTCTAAATTTAAAACCGGAATTCAAACCTTCGCGAGCAAAGTCGAGTTCAGTGCCAGCGAGATAAGGTAAGCTTTGTTCATCGACAATGATCTTTACGCCATTAGATTCAAGCTGTTGATCATCATCATTAATTTCTTTCGCTGTACCGATGACATACTGATAACCGGAACAACCGGTTGTTTTAACGCCAAGGCGTAAACCGATGCCGGTTTCATCTTTAGCAAGTACTTTCAGCACATGATCTTTTGCGCTATCAGTCAGATTGATTGTTGATTCGTTATTCATGATATTTATTTAATATTCTTGATTAAGCTGCATCACTACAGCATCTTGTCGTTGAGAAACCTGTTTAACATTGTTGCGTTGTATTAAATCTGCCAATGTGATGCCGTTTAGAAAATCTGAGATGTGACGATTAAATTCCATCCATAGATCATGTGTCAGGCAACGTTCATCACCTTGGCAATTCTGTTGACCACCACAACGGGTCACATCAACCGGTTCATCTACAGAAAAAACAATTTTTGCAACAGTTATATCATCGGTATTCAGTGCCAAACGATAGCCGCCACCTGGTCCACGCGCACTTTCAATCAATCCATGTTTTTTAAGTTTGCTGAATAATTGTTCCAGATAAGTGAGAGAAATTTCCTGACGCTGCGAGATTTCCGCGAGACTGACCGGGCCGTCGCTATCGTGTAGCGCCAGATCCAGCATTGCAGTCACGGCATATCTGCCTTTTGTCGTCATTTTCATCGTCAAATTCTCTATATAAACCCTAAAAAGGGCGTGAAGATTCACATAACCAAGTATTTTAGTCAAGTAAATAGTTGACTGATTTAGTTGGGAATAGTTCTCATTTAAAAAGGTATAAAA
>JBMZNW010000033.1:0-11967 GCA_049619915.1 Gammaproteobacteria bacterium | reverse complement strand
TGAGCCAAGAGTGACTGAAAAGTCAACATTGGTGGGTGAAGCGCACAATCAATTTGTATTTAAAGTTGCAAAAGATGCAACCAAACCTGAAATCAAAAGTGCAGTAGAACTTATGTTTGAAGGTGCTGAAGTTGAGTCTGTTCAGGTAGCTAACGTAAAAGGCAAAAAGAAAATGTTTGCACGTAAGCCAGGTCAACGTGTTAATTGGAAAAAAGCCTATGTCAAATTGAAGCCTGGTTTTGACATTGACTTCATGGGAGCTTGATAGGTAAAGAATTATGGCATTAGTTAATCCAAAACCGACATCTGCAGGCCGTCGTTCCATGATAAAGGTTGTTAGCCCTGAGTTATTCAAAGGCAAACCTTATGAGCCACTGTTAGAAAAACAAAATAAATTTTCAGGCCGTAATAACAATGGCCGTATCACTGTTCGTCATCGTGGTGGTGGTTCGAAACAACGTTATCGCATCATCGATTTCAAACGAAATAAAGATGGTATTGCTGCGAAAGTTGAACGTATTGAATACGATCCAAATAGAACATCACACATCGCTTTGTTGCTTTATGCCGATGGTGAAAGACGTTACATCATTGCACCAGCGAACGTTAAAGTTGGTGACCAAGTCATGTCTGGTGTGGAAGCAGGTATTAAAGTTGGCAATAGCATGCCATTAAGAAATATGCCTTTAGGTTCAACAGTACATTGTATTGAATTAAAGCCAGGCAAAGGTGCACAAATGATTCGTAGCGCTGGTACTTCTGCGCAATTAGTTGCAAAAGAAGGGCAGCACGTCACCTTAAGATTACGTTCTGGTGAAATGCGTAAAGTATTAGCAGATTGTCGTGCAACTATTGGTGAAGTGAGTAATGGTGAACATCAATTACGTTCATTAGGTAAAGCAGGTGCTAAACGTTGGCGCGGCATTAGACCTACTGTTCGTGGTGTCGCTATGAACCCAGTTGATCACCCACATGGTGGTGGTGAAGGTCGTACATCAGGTGGCCGTCATCCTGTTAGTCCTTGGGGTACACCAACGAAGGGCTTTAAAACCAGAAAGAATAAACGAACTGATAAGTTAATCGTTCGTAAACGTAAATAATAGAGAGGAATACACGTGCCACGTTCAATAAAAAAAGGTCCGTTTATTGACCATCACCTTGTCAAGAAGGTGCAAACAGCAAAGGAAAGTAACGATAAGCGTCCAATTAAAACTTGGTCTCGTCGCTCTATGGTTATGCCTGAAATGGTTGGTTTGACCATTGCTGTTCATAACGGCCGCGATCATATGCCTGTGTACATCTCTGAAAACATGGTTGGCCATAAATTAGGTGAGTTCGTTTTGACTCGTACTTACCGTGGTCACGTAGCAGATAAAAAATCTTAATTAGAAGAATAGAATTATGGCGACTTCAGCAACTTTAAAATATACACATTTGTCACCGCAAAAAATGCGTTTAGTGGCAGATCAGATTCGTGGCTTGCCAGTTGATAGAGCAATCAACTTACTTGCTTTTAGTAACAAGAAAGGCGCAGACATTATTAAGAAAGTGCTTGAGTCTGCAATAGCCAATGCTGAGAACAACGATGGTGCTGATATTGATGAATTAAAAGTCAGTGCGATTCAAGTAAACCAGGGCCCGACGATGAAACGCTTGCGTCCACGCGCAAGAGGCCGTGCCGATAGAATAATCAAAAGAACCAGTCATTTAACTGTGACGGTTGCTGAGAACGGAGAATAAGTAAGCATGGGTCAAAAAGTACATCCAACAGGCATACGCCTTGGCATTATTAAAGACTGGACCTCAACCTGGTATGCAGACAGTAAAGACTACGCTGATTTTCTGCATGCAGATATCAAGGTTAGAGAATATGTTCGTAAGAAACTGGCGAATGCTTCTGTAAGCCGTGTTCAGATTGAACGACCAGCGGGTAATGCGCGCGTCATTATTCATACTGCGCGTCCAGGTATTGTTATTGGTAAAAAAGGTGAAGACATTGAACGTCTTCGTTTAGAAGTTTCTGAAATGATGGGTGTGCCTGCGCATGTTAGCGTTGAAGAAATTCGTAAGCCTGAACTGGATGCTTATTTGGTTGCAGAAAGTGTCGCACAGCAAATCGAACGACGTATTATGTTCCGCCGCGCTATGAAGCGTGCGGTAACCAACACCATGCGTCTTGGTGCAGAAGGTATCAAGATTACTGTTGGTGGCCGTTTGAACGGCGCTGAAATAGCACGTAGCGAATGGTATAGAGAAGGTCGTGTGCCACTGCATACTTTAAGAGCGGATATTGATTATGGTACAGCGGAAGCTGCTACTACTTATGGAATTATTGGAATTAAAGTCTGGATTTTCAAAGGCGAAGTTTTTGCCCATGACCAGAGAAAGTTAGAAGAAGAAACCCAGAAAGAAGAAGCTCAGGCGTAAGTTAAGAGCAAATAACGAACAGGACTAAGAACGTGTTACAGCCTAAAAGAACAAAATTTAGAAAACAAAGTAAGCTACGAAATCGTGGTCTTGCGACAGTTGGTAATAAAGTCAGCTTTGGTGAGTTTGGTTTAAAAGCTGTAGGCCGTGGTCGTATTACTGCGCGTCAGATTGAAGCGGCACGTCGTGCCTTAACACGTCATGTAAAACGTGGTGCGAAGATCTGGATACGTATTTTTCCTGACAAGCCTATTACCAAAAAGCCTTTGGAAGTACGTCAAGGTAAAGGTAAAGGTAATGTTGAATACTGGGTTGCACAAATTCAACCGGGCAGAATGCTTTATGAAATGGAAGGCGTATCAGAAGAATTAGCGCGTGAAGCATTTGATTTAGCAGCAGCTAAATTACCTGTTAAAACCACTTTTGTTGCGAGGACAATACTGTAATGAAAACAGCAGAATTAAGAGAAAAGTCACCTGAAGAATTACAGGCGCTATTGCTGGAAGAGTTACGTGCTCAGTTCAACTTGCGCATGAGAAAAGGTACGGGTCAGTTAGACAAGCCTAGCGAAATGAAAAAAACGCGACGTAATATTGCACGCATCAATACGTTGCTTAATGAAAAGAAAATAGAATCAGGTACAGAAGAAAAACAAGCGAAGACAGTCAGCGGTACTGTAGTAAGTAACAAAATGGATAAAACCATTTCTGTGCTGGTCGAGCGTAAAGTAAAACATCCTTTGTATGGAAAGTTTATGCGTCGTTCTACCAAGTTAATGGCTCATGATGAAGCGAATGAATGTAATGAAGGTGATGTAGTGGTTATTGAAGCATCACGTCCATTATCTAAAAACAAAACCTGGCGCTTACAGAAAGTTGTCAGTAAAGCTCAAGTTGTTTAATCGGGAGAGTAAGTAGAAATGATTCAGATGCAAACAATGCTTGATGCCGCAGACAACAGTGGTGCTCGCCGCGTAATGTGTATAAAGGTGTTAGGTGGTTCGAAGCGACGCTACGCCAACGTTGGTGATGTGATTAAAGTCAGCGTTAAAGAAGCAATACCACGCGGTAAAGTTAAAAAAGGTGATGTGTATAACGCAGTTGTCGTTCGTACACGTAAAGGTGTTCGTAGACAAGACGGTTCATTGATTCGTTTTGATGGTAATGCTGCTGTGTTATTGAATGCTCAGTTGCAGCCTATTGGCACGCGTATCTTTGGCCCTGTTACACGTGAGTTACGTGGTGAACAGTTTATGAAAATTGTGTCTTTGGCACCGGAGGTACTGTAATGAGTCGCATTAGAAAAGGTGACAAAGTAATCGTTATTGCCGGTAAAGACAAAGGTAAAACCGGAGCGGTTTTATCTGTTGTTAAAGATGAAGATAAAGTCTTTGTTGAAAACGTTAATATGATTAAGAAGCATACCAAAGGCAATCCGCAAATGGGGCAGCCTGGCGGTATCATTGAAAAAGAAGCAGGTATCCATGTGTCGAATGTTGCGATACTCAATCCTGTAACGAATAAAGCTGATCGCATTGGTTATCGTGAATTAAAAGATGGCCAGAAAGTGCGTTTCTTCAAATCGAATAATGAAGTAGTAGATGTTTAAGGTTTAGTCATGGTCAGATTACAAGAGCATTATAAAAATACGGTATTTAAGCAGCTATCTGAACAATTCGGATACAAGTCTTCAATGGAAGTACCAAAAATTACCAAGATCACATTAAACATGGGTCTGGGTGAAGCTGTTGCCGATAAAAAAGTCATTGAGCATGCTGTTAGTGATATGACCAAAATTGCTGGGCAAAAACCCATTGTATGTAAAGCAAGAAAATCAGTTGCTAACTTCAAGGTTCGTGAAGGTTGGCCTGTCGGTTGTAAAGTAACATTACGTCGTGAACGTATGTATGAATTTCTAGACCGTCTGATCACTATTGCTATTCCACGTATTCGTGACTTTCGTGGTTTGAATGCAAAGTCTTTTGATGGTCGTGGTAATTACAACATGGGTATTAAAGAGCAAATCATTTTCCCTGAAATTGATTATGACAAAATCGATACGCTTCGTGGTATGGATATTACGATTACCACAACTGCACGTACTGACGAAGAAGGTCGTGCATTATTAAAAGCATTTAATCTTCCATTAAGGTCTTGAGGTCTATTTAGAATGGCAAAAGCATGCATGGTAAATCGTGAAATCAAACGTATTCGTTTGGTTAATAAATACGCGGCTAAAAGAGCAGAATTAAAAGCAGCAATTAAGAATCCTTCATTAAGTGAAGAAGAACGTAGTGCTGCAATTGAAAAATTGAACAAGATGCCTCGTGATGCGAGCTCTGTCCGTGTTCGTAACAGATGTAATATCACAGGTCGTCCACACGGTTACTATCGTAAATTTGGATTGGCAAGAAACAAACTACGTGAAGCAGCTATGCGTGGCGATGTGCCAGGCTTGGTTAAAGCAAGCTGGTAATAGAGAGAGAATAGATTATGAGTATGTCAGACCCAATTGCAGATATGTTGACGAGAATTCGTAACTCACTACAACGAAATAAGTTCGAAGTAGAAATGCCATCATCTAAATTAAAAGTGGCCATTGCGAATATCATGAAAGAAGAAGGTTATATTTCAGGTTTCAGTGTTCAAGAAGAAAATAAAAAAGCGACATTAACCATTGAGCTTAAATATTTTGAAGGTAAACCTGTTATTGAATCAATTGGTCGCGTTAGTCGTCCAAGTCTTCGCAGTTATAAATCTGCGGATGATCTGCCAAAAATAATGGGTGGTTTAGGTGTAGCAATTATTTCTACAGCTAAAGGCGTCATGACAGATAAATCAGCACGAGAGCAGGGCATTGGTGGTGAAGTGCTTTGCTATGTCTCATAAACGAATTGGATTTGAATAATGTCTAGAATAGCGAATAACCCGATAACGATTCCTGGTGGTGTTGATGTAAACATCGCAGGTAATCTGATTACGGTTAAAGGTAGCAAGGGTGAAATGTCACATGATATTCATCCTTCAGTAAAAGTTGAGCAAGAAGATGGTGTTTTAAAGACGACTGTTACTAATAACAGTAAGTCTGCAAAAGCGCTTTCAGGTACAACGCGTGCGTTAATACAAAATATTGTGACCGGTGTTAGCGAAGGTTTCGAACGCAAGCTTGAAATTGTGGGTGTCGGTTATCGTGCTGCTGTTTCTGGTAAATCATTGAGCTTAAATCTTGGTTTTTCTCATCCAGTAGATTTCCCGATTCCAGAAGGCATTACTATAGAAACTCCTAGTAACACTGAAGTTGTTATTAAAGGTTCTGATAAACAGCAAGTTGGTCAGGTTGCAGCAAACATTCGTGCTTATCGTCCACCAGAGCCTTATAAAGGTAAAGGTGTGCGTTATTCAGATGAGCGCATCATTCGTAAAGAAGCTAAAAAGGCTTAATTGATATGAGTAAAAAAACAGAAAGATTACGTCGTGCAAAAAAAGCACGTGCCAGAATCAAACAACAAGGTGCAAATCGTTTAACTGTTCATAAAACGTCTCGTCACGTTTATGCGCAAATCATCGCGCCAAGTGGTTCAGAAGTATTAGCGAGTGCATCAAGTCTGGATAAAGAACTTAAAAGTCAGATTAAATACAGCGGTAATGTCGAAGCTGCGGCGGCTGTAGGTAAAGCATTGGCAGAGCGAGCGAAGAAAGCAGGTGTTGAGAATGTTGCTTTTGATCGTTCAGGTTTTAAATATCATGGTCGCATTAAAGCGTTAGCTGATGCTGCTCGTGAACAAGGTATGCAATTCTAAAGGAAGATTCTTATGGCATTAGCAAATTCAATAACCGGTAACGAAGATCTTCAAGAAAAACTTGTCACGGTCAATCGTGTTGCCAAAGTTGTTAAAGGTGGTCGTCAATTCCGTTTTGGTGCTGTCACAGTTGTTGGTGATGGTAATGGCCGTGTTGGTTTAGGTTTAGGTAAATCTCGCGAAGTACCTTTAGCTATTCAAAAAGCAATGGAAGATGCGCGTCGTAATATGGTTTCAGTACCTTTAAATGATGGCACGCTGCATTATCCTATTGTTGCTGAATTTGGTGCTGCTAAGGTTTACATGCAACCAGCATCAGAAGGTACCGGTATTATAGCAGGTGGTCCTATGCGTGCGGTATTTGAAGTTGTCGGTGTACATAACGTATTGGCTAAATCAAACGGTTCAACCAATCCGATTAATGTTATCCGCGCAACAATTGAAGGCTTGAAGCAAATGTCTTCGCCTGAATATATTGCTGCTAAACGCGGTAAATCAGTTGAAGAAGTGGTGAGCTAAGATGGCGAATAAATTAAAAGTAACGTTGGTTAAGAGTACTAACCGACGTATCGAAAAGCACAAGCAATGTGTTAAGGGTTTAGGTTTACGTCGTATACGTCACAGTGTGACTGTTAATGATACCCCTGAAATTCGTGGCATGATTAATAAAGTAAGTTACTTACTAGCAGTTGAAGAGGTATAACGATGCGTTTAAATACACTTAAACCTCATCCTGATTCAGTTTCAGATGCCAAGCGTCGTGGGCGCGGTATCGGTTCTGGCCTTGGTAAAACAGGTGGTCGAGGACATAAAGGTCAAAAATCACGTTCAGGTGGTTACCACAAAGTCGGTTTTGAAGGTGGTCAAATGCCAATTCAACGCCGTTTACCTAAAGTGGGTTTTAGCTCACGCATAGGTCGTGTGACTGAAGAATTACGTTTGAATGAACTTGCTGGTCTGGGTGTTGATGTCATTGATATCGATGCACTTAAAGCAGCACGTTTAATTAATAAAAATGTATTACGTGTAAAAGTCATTCTTTCAGGAAAGTTGGAAGAAGCGGTTACTGTTAAAGGTTTGATGTTAACGAAAGGTGCGCGTAGCGCAATAGAAGCTGCTGGCGGAAAGATAGAGGAATAATGTCCGTATCTAATCCAGCATTAGCCGGAGGTGCTTCCGGTTTTGGTAAACTAAAAGAACTTCGCCAACGTATATTTTTTGTATTGTTTGCGTTGTTTGTTTATCGCATTGCATCGCATATTCCAGTACCTGGTATTAACCCAGTGGCATTGGCTGATTTGTTTGAACAACAAAAAGGCACGATTCTGGATATGTTTAATATGTTTTCGGGAGGCGCATTAAGTCGCTTCTCAGTCGTTGCGTTAGGAATCATGCCGTATATTTCGGCGTCGATTATTATGCAGCTACTTTCAGTTGTTGAGCCAAAGTTAAAACAACTGAAGAAAGAAGGTGAAGCTGGGCGTAGAAAGATTACGCAATACACCCGTTATGGCACAGTTGTATTAGCATTGTTCCAAGCTTGTGGTGTTGCCATTGCTTTAGAAGGGCAACAGGCAAATGGTTTAGCAGTCGTCATGGATCCGGGTATGGGTTTCCGTGTTGTTGCGGTAACGACATTAGTAACAGGTACGATGTTCTTAATGTGGTTAGGTGAGCAAATCACCGAACGCGGTATTGGTAATGGCATCTCGTTGATTATCTTTGCCAGTATTGTTGCCGGTTTACCTTCGGCGATAGGTGGCACGATTGAATTATCGCGAACAGGTGAAATGCATCTGTTGGCAGTATTTGGTTTATTTGCATTAGCAATTGCAGTAACGGCGTTTGTTGTTTTTGTAGAACGAGGACAACGTCGTATTACTGTTAATTATGCAAAACGACAAGTTGGGCGAAAAATGTATGGTGGTCAGGCGAGCCATTTGCCATTGAAGTTAAATATGGCGGGTGTGATACCACCGATTTTTGCGTCGAGTTTAATTTTATTTCCAGCAACGATAGCTGGATGGTTTGGACAGGCTGAGAATATGCGTTGGTTGCAGGATCTTGCAACGACGTTATCGCCGGGCCAACCACTTTATGTATTGTTTTATGCAGCAGGGATTATTTTCTTCTGTTTCTTTTATACAGCGATGGTCTTTGACCCGCGTGAAACAGCAGACAATTTAAAGAAATCAGGTGCGTTTATTCCTGGCATGCGTCCGGGTGAACAAACAGCGAATTATCTGGATAAAGTGTTAACCAAGTTAACCTTGGCAGGCGCGGTTTATATTACCGCGGTTTGTTTATTACCTGAGTTTTTGATTTTGAAGTTTAATGTGCCATTTTATTTTGGTGGTACTTCGTTATTGATTATTGTTGTGGTTGTGATGGATTTTATGTCTCAGATGCAAACACATCTAATGTCACATCAATATGAAGGACTAATGAAAAAGGCGAACCTTAAAGGGCATGGTCGTCGCTAATTGTTAGCGGAACGTGCTGGAGAAAGAAGATGAAAGTTAGAGCATCAGTTAAAAAGATTTGTCGGAATTGTAGAATCATCCGACGTAATAGAGTTATACGTGTAATCTGTTCCGATCCACGCCATAAACAGCGTCAGGGTTAATTCGGAATAGATATAAATATATATTGGAGAGATTGAGTAATGGCTCGTATCGCAGGCGTAAATATACCGGACAATAAGCACTTGGTAATTGCTTTAACCTATATCTATGGTATTGGAAATACTCGTGCACAAAAGATTTGTGCAGCATTGAGTTTGGATCCAACAACAAAAGTAAATCAGTTATCAGAAGCTGATTTAGATAAAGTTCGCGCAGAGGTGGGTCAGTTTGATCTCGAAGGTGATTTACGTCGCGAAGTATCAATGAATATTAAACGTTTGATGGATCTCGGTACTAACCGCGGTATTCGTCATCGTCGTGGACTTCCTGTGAGAGGGCAACGTACTAAAACGAATGCCCGTACTCGTAAGGGTCCAAAGAAAATGATTAAGAAATAAGACAGGTTTAAAATATGGCCAAAACAGCAGCTAAAAGTCGCAAGCGTGTAAAAAAGACCATCGTTGATGGTGTTGCACATATTCATGCTTCATTTAATAACACGATTATCACGATTACCGATCGTCAAGGTAATGCCGTTTCATGGGCAACTTCCGGTGGAAGTGGTTTCCGTGGTTCTCGTAAAAGTACCCCATTTGCTGCACAGATAGCATCACAAAAAGCGGGTGAAGCTGCTCAAGAATTTGGTATGCAAAACCTGGAAGTCTTTATTAAAGGCCCAGGCCCAGGTCGTGAATCAGCGGTTCGCGCACTTAATTCAATCGGATTTAAAATCACAAACATAACTGATGTGACCCCGATTCCACATAATGGGTGTCGTCCACCCAAGAAACGTCGGGTTTAATTCAGGAGCTTTATTATGGCACGTTATTTAGGACCAAAATGTAAACTTAGTCGTCGTGAAGGCACGGACTTATTTTTAAAGAGCCGCGCGCGACCATTAGAATCAAAATGTCAGATTGATAAAACCCCGGGTATCCAGGGCGCTCGTCCAGGCAGAATGTCTGACTACGCATTACAGTTACGCGAAAAACAAAAATTACGTCGTATGTATTGTGTATTAGAAAAGCAATTCCGCAAATACTATAAAGAAGCGGCTCGCCGTAAAGGTGCAACCGGTGAAAATCTGTTACAGATTCTTGAATGTAGACTGGATAATGTCGTTTATCGTATGGGCTTTGGTTCTACTCGTAATGAAGCGCGTCAATTAGTGAGCCACAAATCAATTTTGGTTAATGGTAAGTCAGTTAATATTCCTTCTTATCAAGTTAAACCAAGCGATACCATTGCTATTCGCGAGAAAAGCAAAAAACAACTAAGAATAAAAGATGCATTAAGCGTTGCTGAACAATACGGTTTACCTGATTGGGTAGACGTAAATACCAAAAATATGGAAGGTGTGTTCAAGTCAGTTCCTGAAAGAAGTGAATTGCCATCTGAAATCAACGAACAACTCGTTGTAGAACTTTACTCCAAGTAATTAACGTAGGAGATTAATACGCATGTCATCGACATTTTATGAATTGTTAAAACCACGTCTGGTTGATGTAACAACCGTTAGCAAAACTTCTGCGAAGATCACTATCGAGCCTTTGGATCGTGGCTTTGGTCATACCTTAGGTAATGCATTACGACGCGTTTTACTTTCTTCAATGCCAGGTTGTGCTGTTGTTGAAGCGGAAATCGAGGGTGTATTGCATGAATACACAACTATCGAAGGTGTGCAGGAAGACGTTACTGACGTACTGTTAAACCTAAAAGGTTTAGCTATTATTATGCATGCTAAAGACGAAGCGACATTAACATTAAAGAAAAGTGGTCCTGGTGTTGTTTATGCCAGCGATATTACGCTTGATCACGATGTTGAAATCGCAAATCCAGATCACGTCATTGCTAACTTGACTAAAGCAGGTGAACTAAACATCACGATGAAAGTTGTTCGTGGTCGAGGTTATAAGCCAGTTGTTATCGGTGGTACCGAAGAGTCAGAACAAACGATTGGCCAGTTAAAACTGGATGCATCATTCAGTCCAGTTAGTCGTATTGCATACGAAGTACAAAATGCGCGTGTAGAACAACGTACTAACTTGGATAAACTTGTTTTAGAAATTGAAACAAACGGAACAATTGACCCAGAAGATGCGGTTCGTGAAGCAGCAACAATCTTGCGTTCACAATTAGCTGTGTTTGTTGACCTGGAAGCTGAAGAAGCACAAGAAGCAGCACAGAATAAAGAACCAGAAGTTGACCCAATTTTATTACGTCCGGTTGATGATCTTGAATTAACCGTACGTTCTGCGAACTGTTTAAAAGCAGAAAGTATTTATTACATTGGTGATTTAATTCAACGTACAGAAGTTGAGTTATTAAAAACGCCAAACTTGGGTAAAAAATCATTAACAGAAATTAAAGACGTTTTAGCTTCGCGCGGCCTGTCATTAGGTATGCGTCTTGAAAACTGGCCACCAGCCGGTTTACAAGAAAAAGAAGCTGCACCTTTAGTTTCGGCACCAACATCATTTTAAGAGAGAAGAATAATGCGTCATCGTAAAAGTGGACGACAACTAAACCGCAATAGCTCGCATCGCACAGCGATGTTTAGAAACATGACGGTTTCGTTAATGGATCATGAAATCATCAAAACGACTTTGCCAAAAGCAAAAGAATTACGTCGTGTTGCTGAGCCATTAATTACAATGGCAAAAGTAGACAGTGTTGCAAAACGTCGTTTAGCTTTTTCGCGACTGCGCGATCGTGATACCGTGACTAAATTGTTTAATGAATTAGGTCCGCGTTATAAAGAACGTCCAGGTGGTTATGTTCGTATCTTGAAATGTGGTGTTCGTACAGGTGATAAAGCGCCTATGGCTTATGTTGAACTCGTTGATCGTCCTGAAGTAGCCGAAGAAGAGGTTGCTGAAGTAGTAGAAGAACAAGCATAAAAAAATAATAAGCTTGTAACATTATAAAACCGGGTTTATCCCGGTTTTCTTTTTTGAGGGCATATTTTTCCTTACTACTTCGTTGTAAAAATTCATAAACTCCCTCATTTACTCCAGTAAACTCGGTCATTTATAAATTCTTACGCCTCGTATTAAGAAAAAATACACTCCTCAAAATAATATCTATACTAATAATTTGATTGAGATCATTGATCTT
>JBMZNW010000032.1:0-12223 GCA_049619915.1 Gammaproteobacteria bacterium | reverse complement strand
ATACTTCAACACATTGAATAAAAAGTTTTATTTAAAATTTAATAAATAAATCATTGATAAGATATTGTTTTCTAGACTATTTTTACAATAGATTTTAATCAATCGGTATAGTAACCTCATAATGAACTTGAGGTCATCATAATAAATATCACACGATAAGGGATAAAAATGAAAAATAAATTCGTGTCTATAATCAAAGTATTAACAGTATTTTCTTGCATGCTCTTTTTGTCTGCATGTGCAACGACGGGCGCACTAGATGAACGTGATCCATGGGAAGGTTTTAATAGAGGTGTTTTTACTTTTAATGAAACTATGGATGGCTTCGTATTTGAACCTGTCGCAAAAGTATATGATTTCATAACGCCAGATCCGATTGATAATGGTATCAGCAATTTCTTTAACAACATTGCCATGTTACCTGTTATTGCCAATGACATCCTTCAATTTAAGCTTACGCAAACGGTGAACGATTTTCTTCGGTTCTTTCTCAATTCAACTTTAGGTTTGTTAGGCTTCTTTGATATTGCCAGCGATGCTAATTTGCACTCAAGTGGTGAAGACTTTGGTCAAACTTTAGCGCATTGGGGCGTGGGGTCGGGGCCATATTTAGTTGTTCCTTTCTTCGGACCTGCAACGGTTCGAGATGCCACAGGATTTGCTATTGACCGTGGTTTGATCAGCCCGATTGCACATATCGATGATGATTTAACGCGAGCCGGCTTACTTACGTTAAATTATGTTGATTTTAAATCGGATATTCTTAGTACTGTGAATCTAATTGGTGAAGCATCAATTGATAAATATGATTTTATCAAGAATGCTTATTTTGAAAAACGCGATAGCCAAATAAACGATGAAGGACTTCCTAAGGGTTTACCTGCGGAATAAAGAGAGTTTTTTTAATCTTATAATTAGTTTGCAATAAGCAATCGGGAATCAACAACTCCGATTGCGTTAGCAAAATCGATGAGTTTTTGTTGTTTTTCTATTGCTTTTTCTGCATCAATACTTGCTAGCGCTTTAGCTTTCAGAAATTGATCATAAATTGTTGCTTTTAAACGTTGCATGCGGTTTGTGCCCGCTACTAAATCTTTATCTTCCTGTGATAATTCAGTCCATGATTCAACAAATTTATTCAGGTTTTTATCGCTCCAATTTCGCTCGTTAAGAAACTTACCTATTAATACTTCAGGATTCGTGCTTACGTTTGTTGTTCCAGTTGTTATGTTTGCCGAGCTAGTTGAGTTATTTGTTTCTGGTGGCTTAGGATAGAAAAGCACAACAGCAATTATTAAAGCTAAAACAAAAACAATACTGATAATTATAAAAATATGGTTTGATTTATTTTTGTTTGTAACTTTACTGGTCTCAGCAGCAGGCGCTGAAGATGTCTCTTCTACTTTAGGCTTAGCTGAGGCTTGATTAGACGATGCAATCTGAGTGCTTTCCCAGTCTCTATCTCTTCCTTGAGTTATGTCCTCATCTGAATCATCAGAAGGTCTGAGTGGTTCAACAAAATTAATTGGCTTAACTTCAATTTTTCCCGCGACTATACCCTGAATTAAATCAGTGCGCGATTTGCGATACTCGTCTTTTTCAATAACGCCTTTGGCATAATCTTTTGCTAATTGGCGTAAAGTTTGTCTGCTCATCTTTTACCTGTTTTAAAGTATGTCTTCGCGAATTAATCGGAAACCAGTAATCTCATCAGCGGCTCCATTGTGATTGCGCGCTATTGCAATTTCGCATTTTGCATGGGGGTCAGTATAAGCGCCGCCACGAACAACAGTTTCACTGCCACCGTTAACCCATTCTTGTACATTGCCTATATAGTTTTTCAAACCCCAACCATTAGACTTACCTGATTTAACGCTAACAACACCTGTACCTTTGATTAGCTTTTCTTGGATTTTGACCTGACAGTTATAGTCTTTCTTAGGTTGTTTACCCGCTGCATTAGCCGCGTATTCCCACTCACTATTTGTTGGTAAGCGGTATGTTTTTCCTGTGCGCTTACTTAGCCAGGCAGTGTATTCTTCAACTTGTTGTATTGAGATGTTAGTAATCGGATCATTTTTCAGTGCTTTATCCTTTATAGGTTGGCAGGCACCACTGAGAATACAATATTTGCTCCAATCACTGATTGAAATCTCATATTTACTTATAGCAAAAGGGCTTTCCATCTCTTCACCATCAGGTATGACTACCATTAATGGACCGCGTGCTTTTGCATGAATCATGTCAAAACAAACAGCTTTAGCTCTTTTGCCATAACCCGCTAATCTACCAGTACATTCAGAGTCGCTTACTACGGGTTCCCAAGAGGTTTCTATAACTCTTGCTGTACTGCCGGTAGCACTTGTTGTCGAATTTGTAGTTGAGCTTGCTGTTGCTATTGCATCAAGAGAACCAGTTTCAGCTGTTAAAAAGCTCTTTGTCGATGGTTTATGTTTTGCGATAAGTTTGTTTAGATCTTTTTCTTCAGCTTCATAATCAGGGTTATCGAGCCACTTATTTTTTAAACGCTGGAATAATCGCTTCGATACTCTCAAATCATCATAGTTTTCGCCAGCCGCTACTTTATCTTCCAGATAAGCATTGTATTCAGCGTTCACTACTTCAATACGTTTGTCTAAAATTTCAACAAACTTAGCGTAGTCAGGATAGGTTGAGTACTCTGATGCAGCTTCATCTTTTAATTCCGTTGCCAGAGTTAAGTTCCCAGCTTTCAATGCTTTTTGTGCTTCAGCAATACCCGGCCAAGGTTGAAGTTGTAGTTCTGAACGAAGGTTAGCCAATGTCGCATCGGCAGGGAATAAGATTGAAGCTGTTTGTGCCAGCCCAGCTGCTGCATTTTCATTTATAGAACGAAGATCGCTAATACGGTCAATTAATATTTTTGCTGATGCTTTACTAAACTCTGCATAGCGAGCAGGGTTTGTTGTTTCTATTTGACTGATCTTTAACCTAATGTCTTTTGGAAAAGACGTGCCTGATTCAAATAACTCGGTTAACTCAATGATATTGGCTTCAGCTTGATATTCTGTTTGCAACACATCTAAAGTTACGTTGGTTGGATCAAGTTCCAGACCTTTCGTCACAAAACTATAGGCTGTTTTATAGTCTTTGGTTGCTGCTGTTTTTTGAGCAATGCGAGCATAACTGTCCGCTAACATCTGCGGTGCTTGAAAAGAGATAAAATCATCTATTTCAGATAGATCCTGTTTTAGCTTGTCATAAACTTTATAGGCATCAGTGATATTGTCAGCATCTGTATAAGTGATAAAGTCAGATTTATTCGCTTCTACTCGAGCTATACGTTCTGATTCTTCACGTGCATTGGCAATAGTATTTTGCATATCGCTTAGTTCAGAAAAGCCAGGAGCAAGTCGAACACCAACGTTTATGAAATCATCAGCAGCATCAAATCGATCAGTGATCAAAGCTTCATTTGCTTTAGCAGTATATATTTCAGCTATCTGACTGCGGAATAAAATAAGGTTGCC
Source organism: Gammaproteobacteria bacterium (assembly GCA_049619915.1). Taxonomy (GTDB): domain Bacteria; phylum Pseudomonadota; class Gammaproteobacteria; order Eutrophobiales; family Eutrophobiaceae; genus UBA7359. Next base: position 8,714 of record JBMZNW010000032.1, on the reverse strand, counting down.
TTCAATCGAATCATCGTCATTAACCAGTGTTTCAAGTTCTTGAATGTTTTTAAGTAAACTTGTTTCCCACTGTGCATCGCCAATTTCAGCATTAGCTAAAGCGGTTTCTATATTATTTACATCAGCACTTACTAATTCGGCCACAGCCTGTTTACGCGCATCACCGCTGAGATGTGCTAACTTCACTTCAGTTAATTGTTTATTAAGTTGAAAGCCACTCATTAATTCACCAAACTCGGAAGCAAATGTAATGGCTTCATCACGCGTGCCTGAATTTAATATTGTATTAAGCTGTGTATCGACAAGCGGTGTAAATGATAGTGAAAGAGCATTAATAATTTCGCTATCCGGCTTTAATGTCGCTAATTCAACAATAGCCGCTTCCTGTCCTTTGTAATCAGTTAAACTGTTAAGTTGTCCCTGTACGGCCTGTATGTCTGATTCAAGTTTTGCCACTTTCTGAGCATTTAAAATCTTGTTTTCCAAATCCTGTAAGCGAGGACTATTTTTAGAAAGAGCCAAGCCTGAACGTACCAGTTCTAGTGCTGCATCAAAGTTACCTTCATTAAACTTATCCAATGCAAAGATTCGGTATGCATTACTTGGTCTTGGGTCTTCAAGTAATGGGTGGGTTGGGTCAATACCTTTAATTTTCTGAAGAATATTTTTTGTGTTATCAACTAGGCTTGGATCGTTTAAAGCAGCAATATACTGCGTATTGAGTTCGCCAATGATCTGTTTTTTGCCAGCACTGACTAATGCAGTTTGTTCTTGTAAGAAAATAGAGTCAGGATAAAACTGAGTTATCTCAGCAATAACGTCATCAGCCGCAGGAAAGTCATAAGATTGACCACTGGTATCAATTAAGCCTGCAACTTTGTCACTGAAATAATTATGAATCGCTTCTTTAGCTTTATCATCGCCTGTTACAGTCGAGCGGTCTGCTGGTTCCAGTAATAAAATTTCATCGAGTTTATTAGCAACATCTTGAGTACTAATTTGTTCAACTGATAGGTCAGCAATCATTCCTTCTAGTTTTTGCTGATGTAAGTAATCCATAGCAGGTGCAAATAACATCAAGCTAATAATGAGTAATACCGACGCCGCAATAACAAACGGGTTTTTATACCAGGTTGCTTTACCTTCAAACTCTTCCAGGAAGTGAGCAACATTAGGACTACGATCTTCACGATTAAATGCGATAGAACGGCGCAATGCCCGGTTTTGTTTCTTATTTAGTTTCTTTATATAAGGTGCTACTAGATTATTTTCTTTTGCTTTATTAGCAGGCAGCTTATTAAAAGGGTGTTTCGTTGTCAGCAGTTCGTAGGCAGTGCAACCGAGCGCATAAATATCGTCTCGTGTATCCGGTTCTTCACCTTCGAGCATTTCCAAACTAGCGTAGGCAGGTGTTAACGCACCGAGTTTGCCTGGGTCAAATAATGTTTTTTCTGCTTCACCGGTAACTGGATTCTTTACTGCACGCGCGATACCAAAGTCGAGTGTTTTAACAGTGCCATCATCACACATGAATGCATTGCCAGGTTTAAAATCAGAGTGCACCAAATTACGTTCATGTGCATAAATCAAACCTGCGCCCAATTGTTTGATAATGTCATAAGCTTCATCAAAATCCAGACCGCCTTTAGGGCGAACTTTCTTCTTGATATAGTCTTTTAATTCCATGCCTTCCATCAACTCCATCGTGATGAAGACAGGTGTGTTTGGACCGCCTACACGGTCAAAGTCGTAGATGGTTGCAATGTTTGGGTGAGCCAGTTTTTGTTGGCGGCTTGATTCACGTTGTAATGAAATAAAGGCTTCAGGGTGATCCTTAAAATCGTCATTTAAAAGCTTGATAGCAACATGGGGTTTTTTATCTTTTGCTTCCGCCTTCAACAAGTCCAATGCTCTGTATACTTTACCCATACCACCAATACCGAGCACTTTTTCAAGTTTGAATCGTTGTTTAATTACTGACCCTTCCAGTCGCACCAGTAATGGTAGGCGCGTTGGTACTTGAGTCTGGCATACTAATGTCAAAGAAATCAGAGCCGTCATCAGCAGCAGGTTTTTCCATAACAGCTGTTGCTTCATTGACAACAGTTGAATCCTCTTCGTCGTCGTCGAGTAGTTGGGTTTTTTCGTTAATAGCAGTGGCATCTTCTGAATCATCAGAAGCTGTATTTTGATTAATAGCCGTTGCATCTTCATCATCGGCTTCTGCTGTAGAGCTATTAATAGCCGTTACATCTTCTGAATCATCAGAAGCTGTATTTTGATTAATCGCTGTTGCATCTTCATCAGCATCATCCGTTTCAACGATTGAATCTTCTGAAAATACGGTTGCATCAGCGTCAACGGCGGAATCATCTTCAGTTTCTGATGCATGAGTACGTCTAAACTCATTAATTTGACGTTTTAGCTGTGCATATTGTTTATCATCGAGCTTTTTCTCTTCAAAAGACTCATCCAGTTGAGCTAGCATCTTCGTTGCAAACTTAGGATTTTTTGCAAGCAAACTGTCAATTTGATTCGATAAAGAATCCAATTGAATCTCTTCTTTTGCTAATGCATCCAGAGCCGTTTTAAAGTCTGCCAATGTAAAACTCCTTAAAACTATAACTAATCTATATCAATAACAATTGCGGTGACATTATCGCCTGCGCCACGGTCTAAAGTTAAATCGATTAATTCTTTACAAATATCTTCTGCGCTACCATTACCTAGCCTGTCTTCAAATTCAAAATCAAGCGTATGTTTGGTTAAACCATCGCTACATAATAAGTAACGGTCTCCTTTTTGCATTTCCTGTATGCCCATATCAAGAAAAAAGTTTTGAGAAGCACCGACAGCGCGTGTAATCATATTCCCGTGTGGATGAACAGCAGCTTCTTCTCTAGAAATCAGACCTTGTTCTACATACTGTTCAACTTGCGAATGATCGGTTGTCATTTGACGTAGCTGATTATCACGTAAACGATATAAGCGGCTATCTCCGGCCCATAAGTAAACACAATAGTTTTCATAAGCTAACATCATAACAACGGTACTGCCTATTGTTGTTCTTTTTGATCGTTCGCTGGCTATTTGAATCAGGTTTTTATTAACTTCTATTAATGTGTCTTCGATATCATCAATGTACCTTTCTAAAGAAATACCTTGGTGTATTTTCTTTAGTGTGTTGACAATCATTTGACTTGCCAGGTCACCACCATCATGACCGCCCATACCATCAGCCACAACCCACATGCCTGCTTCAGTGCGTTCAAGCATAGAGTCTTCATTATGTTTGCGAACTTTGCCGACATTGGTAATGCCATGAGAATGCCATGACAATGAAGCAGGTTTATTTGTCGAATTTACGCTACTCATTTGCTTATGATGACTTCAGTACAAACGTCACTATTTCGGTAGGGTTTTCCGCGAAAGATTTACCAAGACTAATTCTTCCGTTAGCGGTGACATGCATTTCTTCTCTTCTTAAAAACGCATCTTCTGAGTTCTCCATGCTGATATGAGAGCCGTTTGTGCTTTGATCGATGATAAAAAATTTATTGCGGCGTAATTCAATACGAACATGCTGCCTTGATGCGAGTTTTTCATTTATAGGTAGGTCACAGGCCTGACTTCTACCCATGACTAAACCGGATTTATCCTGATCAAGGATAACGGTTTTGCCGCCATACGATACTTCAAGTGAAACTTGCGGTATTTGAGGCATTTCTTCCAGCATGCCTGTTGCCATACGAGTGACATCTTCTTCTTGCCAGATGATTTCGAAAATTTCGATATCTTCTTTCTTGCCTTTAATAGGTGCTCGGTCAACAAATCGTGTACTGGCTCTCATAATTGGCTGCAGTAAATCGACAGTCGATTTTGTTGTAATAATTTGCCCACCTTTGGCTTGCGCAGCCATTCTTGCGGCAACATTCACAGCGTCACCAAAAACATCGCCACCTTCTAATAAGGCAGGGCCAAAATGCATACCAACCCTGATTTTTATTTCTGGAGAGCCTTCTTCTCGCATTTCATTGGCATCTTCCAGTGTTTCCTGCATTTCTGTTGCTGCGTTTGCCGAGTCATCAGCTGTTGGAAAGGTGCACATGATCTCATCGCCGATGGTCTTGATGACTGTGCCATTATGTAAGTGGATCACTTTTGTTAATAATTCCAACGTGTCTGATACTGTGACTCTGGCAGTGGCATCGCCGAGTACTTCAAATAAGCGAGTACTGCCGCTAATGTCAGCGAACATCGTGGCTAGATTAGTCGTTTTTGGTGACATAGTTATTGATTCTGATTATTCTTTAAAAACATACACATAATAGCATGAATATTAATGGCAAATTGATATTGTTAAAATCAATTTAAATAGAATTTAATTTTCCCTTTCTATAAGTTAGTCGTCATCTTACAACATAAAGTTAGCAGGTAAAATATAGTTATGAGCAAGTTTTTATAAATATTAGTAATTTAAGATGATAAGATAATTAATAAATTCAACTTAAAAAATAGACGCTCAATGATGATTAAAAATTTTAAAGTCGTTATAGCAGTATCAGTTATTGTTCTGGTTTTTGTTTTATCTCAAACCTCAATGGTTGCCGCGTTTTCAGTGAAACAGTTACTCGGTTTAGAGGAAAAACAGCCAGAAAAACAGGAAGCTGCTTCTGAAGACACAGGAAAAGACTGGTCAAAATCTTCACAACCAACACAAACGATAACTCGGCAAATTGATCTTGATTATGTTTCTTTACTCGTTGCCAACTTAAGCGAGCAAGAGCGTAGTAAGGTTTTGGATGACCCTGCATTGTTTAAGCAAGCTATTGAAAATGAAGTAAATAGTGCTTCAACTGTAGCCGCAGCTGTGATGAATAAAGTTGAGCAGGACCGCAACGTTGAGTTTTTAATGCGCCGAAGTGCCGAGAATATTTTACGAGAAGCTTATCTAAATCGGTTAGTTGCAAGTAAATTACCGAAAGACTTTCCCAATGATGTACAAATAACAGAATATTTTGAAGCGAACAAAGAAAAGTTTGTCGTGCCTGAACGCATTCACGTTTGGCAAATCTTTTTTAAGAAGCTTGAAAGTGAAAAGGAAAATGCTCAATTAAAGAAAAAAGTAAATAAAATAATTTCTGATATAAAAAAAGGAAAAAAAGATTTTGCAGCCACAGCTCTTTCAGAATCAGAACATGAGCAAAGCAAACAGTTGAGCGGTTATATGGGCTTATTGAAGACAGATGACTTACTACCAGTGATGAATAAACCATTATTGGCTTTGAAAGAGGGTGAGCTAAGTACGGTGGTTGAATCGGAAGCCGGATTTCATATTCTCAAAAGAGGGGAAATTGTCGATTCGGAACAATTGGAGTTAGCGCAGGTTGCCCCACAAATTCGCCAATTATTAACAAATCAAGCTAATTTACAGCTCAGACAAGCGATTTTTGCGCAGGCCAGAAAGAAATATCCACAAAAAATATCAGATGAAAATATTGAAGAATGGCGTTTGAGACTAAAAACGAAAACAGAGTAAAACTCATCTCTTTTTGCTGCTAAATGTTGTAAAAATACGACATGTTTCTGCTTAAATATCTATTTTAAAAAATATTTATATTCAACTAGTTAGCTTTAAATTTTATATTAATTTATTAGAGTATTTTTTTTGCTCAAATAATTGTCTGTGATATAGTTAGCCACTTAAAAATCTATATATTGCCCAACTTGTATGCAAAGCATAGTAATATAGATTTAAATAATATATAAATTATTGAAAAATAAAGATTATTTGTGCAAAACAAATTAATGAAATTTAACTGGGGGGAAGTGCGTAGTTTTATCTATGTGCTTTCAATGCTAATTCTCTCCGAATTGGTCATAGCTGGCCCATTAGGTTTGCCCGACTCCGCCCGTCCCGGAGCTGTTCGTCCCCAACCTGAAGTCGCACCTGATGCCATGGAAACCGAGACCAAGGAAACTCAAGTTGAAGATATGGTTGATATTCCTGCCGTTATTGATCGCCCATTTGATCTTGATGAAGGTCCGTATGTTGCTGTAAAAGAATTTAGATTACTGGATGCTGAAGATTTGCCGAAATTCGATGTCAAAGTTGAAGAAATCAAGACGTCAATTCTAGATAAATTCATTAGTGAGCAAACAGAAGAAGGCTTTAGTATTGGTCAATTACAGGAAATTGCCGATGAAGTAACGCGCTATTACCGAGCCAGAGGCTTAATATTATCAACAGCCGTCGTTCCTGTGCAGACAGTAACAACAGGTGTTGTCGATATACAGATTTTTATTGGGCGTCTTGGCCGTGTTATTGCAGAAAGCAACGAAAAATACAGTGAGAAAGTGCTCAGGAAACCTTTTCTTCACTTAATCGGTGAACCCGTAACAAAAGAGGATATAGAAGCTGCATTATTAACACTGACTGATTTTCCTGGCCTGAGTGTATTTGGTGTATTCCAGCCAGGTCGAAAAGTCGGTGAAGCAGATATGATTCTTAAAGTGCAACAAGAGAAATGGTACGACGTTGCCTATCGAGGGGATAATCATGGTATTCAAGAAACGGGTCGTAATCGTTTTAGGACAACAGTTGATTGGAATAATCCTCTTGGAAAAACTGCTCTTGGTAGTGCCGATAAGGTTACAGCAACATACCAACAGACCTATAACCCGAAAAATTCTGATTTCTGGTCTTTAGATTATCAGCGCTATTTAGGTAGAGGTTTCTCATTTGGTCTCAGTTCTTACAAAAACCGTTTTAAAGTTGGAGGAAGACTTGCTGCAAACGATGTCGAATCGGAACAAACAAATCGAGCGTTTTATATAAATAAATCATTCAAGCGCGGTAGGACATTAAACATCTATAGCAAAGTCGCAATGACGCAAAAAATCTCCAGGACAACCGTTCAAGCAGCGCAAACAAGTATTGATAGATTAGCAGTGTTGGATCTGGAATTTAATCTTGATTCAGTTGATACGTTTCATCCCTTATTGCCTCTAGCCAGGCTTATTGATAAAAAACTCCCTGATAACTTTGGTGGCGGTATAAACTTTTTAACCATTACACATAGTCGAGGTTTTAATGACATACTCGGTGCAATGGGGTCTAGCGGTGACCAGCTCAATAGTCCTTTTTCCAGTCGTTCGAGTCGTTTTGGTAACCAGTTATTTGAACAAGCAGAAGGAAAATTCGATAAGCTGACTGTTAATTTTCAACGTCTGCAAGTCATAACTGAAGACCAGTCGTTTTTGTTGAAACTCGATTTTCAATGGTCAAATGATATTTTGCCGACTGTAGAACAATATGCAGTAGGTGGGCCGGAAAATGTTCGCGGTTTTCCTGATGGTGATGGTTTATTTGACCGCGCCTGGTTTTTTTCGCTGCAATATAATTTCAATGCACCTTTCATAAAAGACATACCTGCATTTTATAACCGCACTTGGGGTGAATTGCTTCAGTATTCGGTATTTTATGATTTTGCTGTGGGGCAACAAAATGACGGTGTTAATTCATCAAGAGAAATCGCAACATCAGGTAAATGGGTAAACTATAAAAGTATCGGCATGGGATTACGTTTTCAATTACCGGGCACGTTAGATAGTCGTCTCATGTGGGCAACAGAATTAGGTCCGCAAACGCCAGATAACGGTAGACATTCGCAAATTTGGGGTGATATTACATACAGTTTTTAAATTAAGTCGTCATAAAACATACGGTATAATCGGAACAACTTAAAAAGTTATTTTTAATAACAAAATAGTAGAAGCTAATAAGAACTCGGTCACAGTAAATCGGTTTAAACTTTGATAATAAAAGGGTTGGTTTTTAGCGATAAAGCAAATCGCGCTAAGCTACCGAAAAGGAAATAAATGGTTCGTAAAAGAAAAACAGGAAAGAAGGCTGTCCAGCCTATAAGAAGTCGCCGGCTTTGTGCTGAACGATTAAATCCTGTTACGTCTTTTATTCGCACAGCCTTACCAGCCGGTTTATTATTTGGCTTACATGCCGGTGCCGCATACGCAGGTCCAGAAGGCGGTGTCGTTGCTGCGGGTGAAGGCAGTATTGCGACGCCGAATGCAACAACAACTAACATTAATCAAGTCTCAAATAATTTAATCGTTAATTGGCAATCCTTTAACGTTAATGCCAACGAAACAGTCAACTTCAATCAGCCAAGTGCACAAGCACGCGCTTTAAATCGCATATTTGATCAGAACCCGAGTCAGATATTTGGATCAATTAATGCAAACGGCCATGTTACTTTGCTTAACTCTAATGGTTTGTTCATTAGCCCGACAGCACACGTTAATGTTGGTAGCTTAATTGCATCCGGTCTGGATATTTCTGATGAAGACTTCATGAATGGTAAACATGTTTTCTTCAACAAAGATGGTTCAGAAGGTGGGCAGGTTGTTAACAGAGGCTTAATAGAAGCTGCAACAGGCGGTTCAGTGACGCTTATCGGTGGTGCCGTGAAAAACGAAGGCACCATTGTCGCTACAGCCGGTCAGGTTAATCTTGTTGCCGGTAAAAAAGTCACAATGGATTTTGACGGTGATGGCTTAATGCAATTTACTATCGACGAAAAGATTCTAGAAAATGTACATGACCTTGATAATGCCGTTACTAATAGCGGAACGATCAGTGCCGAAGGTGGTACAGTTCTATTAAAGGGCAGCGCTGCAAAAGATGTCTTTACCAA
>JBMZNW010000031.1:5523-12323 GCA_049619915.1 Gammaproteobacteria bacterium | reverse complement strand
TCGAACTTTGCCGTATAGGTTCTCCAGGCTGAATCGCGCGAACTTCAACCAAGCCCGTGCCTTTTTTTACAATATCGAGTTTTATCGCAGCAGTATAAGAAAGATCAATAATTCGATTTTCATGGAAAGGACCACGATCATTTACTTTAACAATAATATGTTTGCCATTGTTCAGGTTTGTCACTTTGACATAAGTTGGTAAAGGTAAGTTTTTATGTGCTGCAGTCATGGCATACATATCATAAGTTTCGCCACTTGATGTACGTCTGCCATGGAATTTTGTTCCATACCAAGAAGCAATGCCTTTCTCGACAAAACCAACACTACTTTCCATCGTATAATAGCGTTTTCCAAAAACCTCATAAGACTTAGGGTTACCATAACGACTTTTCGCTTCAACTTTAGGAACCGCGTTCGGTATCTTCGACACGTCTACTTTTTTAGACGGAGCAGCATCTCTATCAGAAACGACAGGGACAGTTTTCACACTACTACATGCAGAAAGAATTAAACAAACTAATACAGGTGCGCATAAACGCTTCATTAAAATCATGTTTAATTTGAACTCACAACCTTCTCATTTGATCTTTTCTTGATTTCTCTTGCTAATTGAAAAACAGCCATGGCATATAAATGACTGTGGTTATAGCGAGTGATGACATAGAAATTCTTATGTGCCAGCCAATACTCACTACCTTTGTCCAATTTATATTCAAATAGTTTTAATTTTTCGTTTTCCTCAAAACTTGCATCGGTTTTAATACCAAACTTCGGCAAGTCAGATGCGGTGATATCCAGTGCTAAACCTTTTTTTAAAGCTTGTTTATAATTTTCACCTTCAACACTAACTTTAATCGTCACTGGTTTATCTTTGAGCCAACCATGTTCAGCAAAATAATTCGCAACACTACCTATCGCATCATTTGTATTGTTCCAAATATCAATAACATTATCGTTATCAAAATCAATCGCATAGTGACGATAACTACTTGAGATAAATTGCGGCATACCCATCGCGCCAGCATAAGAACCTTTTAATGAATTTGGATCAAAACCTTGTTCGCGCGCTAAAAGTAAAAACTGCTCAAACTCGGAACGAAAAAAATTCGAGCGTTTCGGATAATGAAAAGCAAGCGTATTTAACGCATCAACAACACGATAACTACCTGCAATGCGTCCGTAAAATGTTTCAACACCAATAATGGCTGTAATAATTTCCGGCGGCACACCATATTTTTTCTCGGCTTCTTCAAGCTTCGCTTTATTCTGCTGCATAAAATCGACACCCTGATTAATTCTTTTTTCCTTAATAAAAATCTGTCGATATTCATGCCAAGTTAATTTCTTTTCAGCCGGTCTGGAAATCGCATCAAGAATCGTTTGCGATTTACGCGCTTGTTTTAATACTTTTGTTAAATCTGCTTTATTAAAATCATGGCGTTCAACCATTTTGGCAATAAACTCATCTTGCGTTACTGAAACTTTCTCAGTTGAGTTTGCAGCTAAAGCTTGCTGCCCGATTAAAGTTAGACTGATTGCGAATAAGAAAAACAAATTGGATTTTTGCATAATGATTTAGAATGAAAGAAAACGTCTATGAGTATGAATTGCCATTAAAATTCCAAAACCTGCCATCAATGTTACCATAGATGTCCCACCATGACTGATTAAAGGTAAAGGCACGCCTACAACGGGTAATTGTCCGGTTACCATGCCCATATTTACGAAAATATAAACGAAAAAAGTCAGCGTTAGCGCACTAGCCAATAAGCGTCCGTAAGTGCTTTGCGCATTCATCGCGATATACAAACCGCGTGCAATAATAAACAAATAAACACTTAATAATAATAAAACACCGAGCATGCCAAATTCTTCGCAGAAAACAGCGAAAATAAAATCGGTGGATCTTTCCGGTAAAAACTCCAAGTGTGACTGCGTTCCATTTAGCCAGCCTTTTCCATAAAAGCCACCGGAACCAATAGCAATTTTTGACTGGATAATATGATAACCGGCGCCTAATGGATCTTGTTCTGGATTTAATAACGTTAATACCCGGCGCTTCTGATAATCATGCATGAAATACCAAAGTATTGGTGCGCAAGCAGCAGCGACCACACCCATTGCTGTTAATAAGCGCCAGGAAATCCCGGCAATAAAAAGTACAGCAAATCCGGCTGTCGCAACTAATAAAGACGTGCCTAAGTCAGGCTGTTTGGCAATTAACAATACCGGGATAATAATTAAAATACAGGTAACAACAATCCATGAAAATCTAGGCGGAAATGGTTTATCTGCAAGATAATAAGCCACCATCATAGGTACGGTTAACTTCATTAGTTCAGAAGGTTGAAAACGAAAAACTTTTAAATCTAACCAACGCTGTGCGCCTTTACCGATATCGCCATAAAAAAGAACTAACACTAATAGAACAATGCCAAAAATAAATAACCACATAGACCAACGTTCTATTTCTGTTGGAGGTAATTGCGCGATAATCAGCATGCCGACTAATGCAATAGTCAATTTAATCGCTTGTTTATAAACCAGCTCGATATCTTGTCCGCCGGCACTATATAGAATAAACAAGCCAATAATACAGAGTACGACAACGCCTAACAGCAAAGGAAAATCGATATGTAGCCGTTGACTTAGACTTTGCTGTTCCATTAAGACGAACCTTCACTTACATCTTCATCAGACATAAAGTCATCAAACATTTTTCGCGCAATCGGTGCTGCTGCTTTTGAACTGCCGCCACCATTTTCAACAATGATAGCCACAGCAATACGTGGTGACTCAACTGGCGCAAACGCTATAAATAAAGCATGGTCCTGAAACTCTTCGGCGATTTCGTCTTCATCATATTCTTCATCTTGTGCAATACTAATAACCTGCGCTGTACCTGTTTTACCAGCAAATTCATACTTTGCATTTAAACCACTACGCCATGCTGTTCCACCTGCACCATGAACAACATCTCTCATCGATTTGATAATATCATTCCAATGACTTTCGGCTTTCATGTTCACTTTTGCTTCTTTTACTACCGGTAAATCTTTTAGTTCTGCGGTAATCGGATTACTTGTACTGGAAACCAAGCGCGGACGAATAACTTCACCTTTATTTGCCAGAGAAGCCGTTGCCTTGGCTAACTGCAATGGCGTGGTCAAAGCATAACCTTGGCCAATCCCCATAATTAATGTTTCACCGGGAAACCATGCCTGACCCATAGCCTTACGTTTCCATTCTCGCGAAGGTAATAAACCTGACGCTTCGCCTCCAATATCAATTCCTGTTGTCTTACCAAAACCGAATTTCGATAAACTTTGATGGATTCGATCAATACCTAGCTCGTAAGCAAGAATATAAAAATAAACATCACATGATTGCGTAATAGCCTTGTGTAAACTAGTGTGACCATGCCCTTCTTTCTTCCAGTCACGGTAACGATGCTCATGTCCTTTAAGTGAATACCAACCCGGACACCATGATTCATCATGCATTGACTTTAGACCTTGATCTAAGGCCACAAGTCCAAAAAAAGGCTTTAAGGTAGAGCCAGGAGGATACTTACCTCGCGTAACACGATTAATAAGCGGTTTATCTTTTGAAGATAATAATGCTTTGTAAGACTTACTATCGATACCGTTTACAAACTTATTAGGATCATAACCGGGGGAACTGACAAACGTTAAAATATCACCATTGTTCGGATCGATAGCAACAATAGCACCGCGTTTGTCTTTTAATGCATCGATTGCAATTTGTTGTAATGATAAATCAATTGTTAAATGTAAATTCTCTCCAGGCTTAGGTGGTGTTCGATCCAATACACGAATCACTCTACCTTGCGCATTTACTTCAACCTGTTGATAGCCAACTTCTCCATGTAAGATTGATTCATAGGATTTTTCTATACCCAATTTTCCGATATGTGATGTACCACTATAATTAGACACATCCAGCTTTTTAATATCATCTTCATCAATTCGAGCAACGTAGCCAATGGTATGCACCAAATCCTCACCCAAAGGATAATAACGATTCAAACTGGCAACAACATCAACACCGGGAAAACGATGCCGATTAACAGCAAACAAGGCAACCTCTTCTTCATTCAGATTAATACGTAGTGCCACATTTTCAAATCGTCTTTTTTTCTTTAACGCTTTTTTAAAGCTTTCAATATCTTTATCTTCAATACTGATGATTTCTTTTAGTTGTGTAATAAGTTCATCAACATCATCAATTTGTTCTGGTATCACTTCGAGGCTATAGGTAGGTTTATTCTCCGCCAATACAACGCCTTCACGACTGTATATCAATCCGCGGATTGGAGGTATGGGAGAAATTTTGACTCGGTTTGATTTAGATAAAGTCGTGAAATGGTCATGTTGCAGAACGGTTAAATAAAACACTCTTAACACAAGAACAACGATCAATAACAGAACAATAAAGCCGGCAAAATAAACACGTCTGGCAACGATGCCTGACTCATGCTCGCTATCTTTAAGAGTAATCTCTTTAACCATTTGACCTAACTTATCGAGCTTTAAGAGATATGATACTTACGACGTAAGTCTCGAAGAACAATAAATAACCAGGGCCATATCAACATACTAGTTATTGCAGGCATCCAGTATGTCCAGTCTCTCGAACCTGTTCCGATATACCCCATTATCATTAGCATGATTAATTCATAGAACAAAAGATATAGACAAATAAGTACGGCTTGTTGTGCAAGAGGATAAACTCGCATACGTTGATGCGCACCTATTGTTATATAGGCAATCAATGTTAAGCCCAGTGCATTTTGCCCAAGTATCGTGCCCTGTTGTACGTCCAGAATCAGTCCCATACACCATGCCACAGAAATACCAACTCGATCCGGCACAGCCATACACCAATAGATTAAAACCAATGCAACCCAACTCGGTCGCCAGTTCACTGCCCAGTCCGGTAATGGCAATGCCGTTAACATGATGGCTAAAACAAAACTCAAGACAATTATCCAGTTACCCTGCTTTGTTTGTTCTATCGGGATCATTTGCTTGCAACCCCGCTGGCATTAACTTCACTTTGTTCAATCTTTTGATAAGGCCAGACCATTAACACTTCCCGGCTTTTGCTTAATTGTGCGCTCGCCTTAATGATTACTTTTGCAAACGCTTCGCCTGGATTACGCGTGATTTTTTCAATTTGTCCAACAGGATAACCCGATGGGAAACGACGCCCTAATCCGGATGAAATAATTAAATCACCAACGTGTATATCCGAATTATTCGGAAGGTTTTCCAGAAACAACTTGTCATCTTGTCCACTACCTACCGCAATCGCACGTAAACCATTCCGATTTACTTGTACAGGCAAAGCATGATTCGTATCTGTCACTAACAAGACCGTACTTGAGAATGGCCCAACATGAATAATCTGTCCCATGATACCTGCTGCATCAACAATCGGTTGTCCATCATACGCACCTTCACGTTGTCCTTTATTAATGACAATCTGGCGTCGAAAAGTCTGCAACTCAACAGCAATAAGTTCGGCAATCAATACTTTGTCTTTCAATCGGAATGAAGATTCAAGCAAATCACGCAAGCGATTATTTTCACTTTCAAGTACTTCAAAGCGCTGTAATTTTGAACTGAGCAATAAGTGATCTTGTTTTAAGCGTTCATTTTCTTTTAATAACTGATCGCGTGTGACAAGAGATACAGAAGCCCATTCAGTAAACTCGAAAGGTAAGTTAACAATATACTGAAGCGGATATACCAATGTAGACAGGCTTGAACGGATAATTTTTAAATGGCTATGATGATGATCAATAACCATCGCAATGATTGAAAGGGTAACGAATACTGCAAACCGGATATTTACCGAAGAGCCTCTTTGAAACAGGGTGTTAATGTGTCACCTCCGCTATCAATCTTTACTCCTAAAAGCAGTGATAAGACTGTTACTCCACAGCAAGAATATCGGTTCCAAACTCATCAATCATTTCCAGATAACGACCACCACCTCTGGCAACACAGGTTAATGGATCTTCAGCGATAATAACGGGCAGTCCTGTTTCTTCCATTAACAATCTATCTAAATCTTTTAATAATGCGCCGCCACCAGTTAAGACCAGACCACGTTCAGCCACGTCAGAACCTAGTTCAGGCGGTGTTTTTTCCAGCGCATTCTTTACCGCGCTGACGATACCTGTTAACGGTTCCTGCAAAGACTCTAGAATCTCGTTACTATTTAAGGTAAAACTTCGTGGGATACCTTCGGCAAGATTACGACCACGCACTTCCATTTCCTTAATTTCATTCGCCGGATAAGCACAACCGATTTCATGTTTAATGCGTTCCGCAGTCGATTCACCAATCAAACTACCATAATTACGACGTACATAACTGATAATCGCTTCATCAAAACGGTCGCCACCAATTCGTACTGAATCTGAATAAACAATACCGTTTAATGAAATAACGGCAACTTCAGTCGTACCACCACCAATATCCAGTACCATCGAACCACGCGCATCACTCACCGGCATACCTGCACCAATTGCCGCAGCCATTGGTTCTTCAATTAAATGCACAGTACGCGCACCAGCACCGCTGGCAGATTCTCGGATTGCTCGACGTTCTACTTGTGTCGAACCACAAGGCACACAAACCAGAACGCGAGGGCTAGGTTTGAATAAGGTCGAACCATGCGCATTACGAATAAAATACTGCAACATCTTCTCGGTAATGGTGAAATCAGCAATAACGCCGTCTTTCAAAGGTCGAATTGCAGTGATATGA
>JBMZNW010000031.1:0-5513 GCA_049619915.1 Gammaproteobacteria bacterium | reverse complement strand
ACATTCTCTTTGCTTCGGCTCCAACTGCGCGAATCGATTTTGCGTTAATTTTGTCACCGTCCTTACGAATCGCGACAACAGAGGGTTCGTCTAGCACTATCCCTTTGCCACGCACATAAATCAGTGTATTTGCCGTACCCAAATCAATGGATAAATCGTTGGAAAAAAAGCCTCTTAATCGATTAAACATTCAGTAAACCAGTTTTTAAATTATGCATTGTGATATAGTCTCGACAGGCAGCCTGTAGGAAGGAATTTGTCGGCAAATTGTCTATGCCGGAACCTCAAATTATCAACGTTACGATACATTTTTTTGCCTCATAACCGTGCCAAGATCGTTCAAAGATTATCCTGAACAATAAGGACGTAACTTTAACAACGGGCGAGGCTTTGGGCAAGCAAAGGAATGTGATAAATTCCTATTTTTTCAACAAATAAGAGCAGTAAGTTTATGTCTCTCGATAAATCAGAAGTGCAAAAAATTGCCTGGTTAGCCAGATTAGCAATCGACGATCAGGATATCTCAAATTACAGTGACGAATTATCCAATATTCTTGGCCTGGTCGAACAGATGAATTCGGTCGATACGGATGGAATCACACCTATTGCACACCCGTTGGAACTACCTGCCCGACTACGAGCAGATGAAGTAACAGAAAACAATCAACGTGATCACTTCCAGGAACATGCACCGCTGACAGAAGATGGCTGCTACCTCGTGCCGAAAGTGATTGAATAAATATTTAAAATATTTCTAAAGAGAATTTCTCAAAAAAAACACTATGCATCAGTCTACTTTGGCAGAACTTTCCACTGCCCTCGAAACAAAAAAAATAAGCAGCGAAGAATTAACGCAACTTTATCTTGATCGCTGTAAACAATATAACGAATCATTAAATTGTTTTATTACCATTAATGAAGATGAAGCAATTAAACAAGCAAAACAAGCTGACAAACAACGCGCAGAAAATAAACATACGGCATTAACTGGTATTCCTGTTGCACAAAAAGATATTTTTTGTACTGACGGTATAAAAACATCTTGCGGTTCAAAGATGCTGGATAATTTTATTGCGCCTTATAATGCAACCGTTGTTGAAAAAATGAACGATGCTGGTTTTGTTATGTTAGGCAAAACAAACATGGATGAGTTCGCCATGGGTTCATCAAACGAAACTAGTTTTTATGGCGCAGTAAAAAATCCATGGAATACTGACACTGTACCCGGTGGTTCATCAGGTGGCTCTGCCAGTGCTGTTGCTGCGCGCTTAGCACCAATTGCAACAGGAACTGATACAGGTGGTTCGATAAGACAACCTGCTTCGCTTTGCGGCATAACTGGCCTGAAACCCACGTATGGCAGGGTTTCCCGCTATGGCATGATTGCCTTCGCATCAAGTCTTGATCAAGGTGGACCGATGGCATTAAGCGCAGAAGATGCTGCATTAATGATGAATGCCATTGCTGGTTTTGATGAACGTGATTCAACGTCGGCGGAAAAACCGGTTGATGATTATACGGCAAACTTAAATAACTCTATCGAAGGTTTGAAGATCGGTTTACCAAAAGAATACTTTGATGAAGGCCTTGATAGTGATATTGCCAAAGTTGTTGAAGAAGGCATTAAAGAGTTAGAAAAACTTGGCGCAACCTGTAAAGAAATAGAGTTACCAAATACAAACTTATCAATTCCTGCTTACTATGTTGTAGCGCCTGCAGAATGTTCATCGAACTTATCACGTTTCGATGGTGTACGGTTTGGTTATCGTTGTGATGACCCAAAAGATTTATCTGATTTATATACACGTAGTCGTGGTGAAGGTTTTGGTAAAGAAGTTAAACGACGCATTATGATTGGCGCTTATGTTTTATCAGCCGGTTATTACGATGCGTATTATTTAAAAGCGCAACAGGTTCGTCATTTAATTCGCGATGATTTTCAAAATGCTTTTAAAGATGTTGATGTCATTGCCGGACCAACCGCAACAGGGACCGCATTTAAACTTGGTGAAAAATTAAATGATCCGGTCAGTATGTATTTGTCTGATATCTATACTGTATCGGTGAATCTTGCTGGCTTGCCGGCGCTTTCTATGCCTGCTGGTTTTGTGAATGACTTACCGGTCGGTATGCAGTTAATTGGAAACTACTTTGATGAATCACGTTTACTAAATATCGCACACCAATATCAGTTGAATACTGATTGGCACAAACAAATTCCAGAGGGTTTTGAATAATGGAATGGGAAACAGTCATCGGGCTAGAAATCCACGCCCAATTATCCACCTCCAGTAAAATTTTCTCTGGTGCAGCAACAACTTACGGCGCACAACCAAATACACAGGCTTGTGCTGTAGACTTGGGACTTCCCGGCGTCTTACCTGTTATTAACAAAGAAGTCGTCAGCAAAGCCATTAAATTTGGCCTCGCTATCGAAGCTGAAATTCCACCGCGTTCCGTTTTCGCTCGTAAGAATTACTTTTATCCTGATTTACCTAAAGGCTATCAAATCAGTCAGTTTGAATTACCTCTCGTCAGTAAAGGCCATATCGAAATTCAGCTGGAAGATGGTTCAACAAAAACAGTCGGCGTCACCAGAGCACATCTTGAAGAAGACGCAGGTAAGTCTATGCATGAAGGGTTTGGTGATTTTACCGGCATTGATCTGAACCGTGCAGGCACACCTTTATTGGAAATCGTTTCTGAGCCGGATATGCGTAATGCCAAAGAAGCTGTGGCGTATATGAAGAAGATTCATTCCATCGTGCGCTATCTTGAAATTTGCGATGGCAATATGCAGGAAGGTTCATTCCGCTGTGATGCAAATGTATCAATCAGACCGAAAGGACAGAAAGAGTTTGGTACACGTACTGAATTAAAAAATATCAATTCATTCCGTTTTGTAGAACAAGCGATCAATATCGAAGTAGAAAGACAAACCGACATTCTTGAAGACGGTGGTGAAGTGATACAGGAAACGCGCTTATACGATCCGAATAAAAACGAAACCCGCTCGATGCGCAGTAAGGAAGAAGCCAACGACTATAGATATTTTCCTGATCCAGATCTATTACCGGTTGAAATTGAGAGCAGTTATATCGAACAAATTCGTAATGAATTACCCGAACTACCGGACGCGAAGAAACAACGTTTCATCAACGACTTCAAATTATCTGAATACGACAGTGGTGTATTAACCGCACAAAAAGAATTATCAGATTACTTTGAAGCTTGTGTACAAGCAGCAGATGGCGAAGCAAAACTCAGTAGCAACTGGATAACAGGTGAACTGGCCGCGGCATTAAATAAAGAAAGTACCGATATCACTGATAGTCCTGTTAGTGCTGAACACCTCGGCGGCATGATTAAACGTATTAAAGATGACACCATCTCTGGAAAGATAGCCAAACAAGTTTTCGAAGCAATGTGGAACGGAGAAGGCGATGCAGATTCAATTATCGAAAACAAAGGACTAAAACAAGTCACCGATACCGGTGCGATAGAAAAACTCGTTGATGATGTAATAGCCAATAGCCCAGACCAAGTCGCACAATACCAAGCTGCACCAGATGACAAAAAAGGAAAACTCATCGGCTACTTCGTCGGCCAAGTCATGAAACAATCACAAGGCAAAGCTAACCCAAAACAGGTTAATGAACTACTAAGAAAAAAACTTTAAATTTATTTTTCTTACAACTTAAAAAAAGGATTTTTTAAAATGAAAAAAATACACATTATATTCTTCTTTACTATTTATCTTTTACTGTTTGGATGTGATGTTATTAATACACAATCTAAAACAATGTGCAGAAATATTTATTCTAATATTAAAGATATTTCTGAAAACATTTTCCTTCCAGAATTAACAGCAATCAATAGTTTTGATTCTTACAGCATATTTATTAAAAAACATTATAATTTCATTAAAAGCAATGATGTGAATTTTAGAGAATGCATGAGTGATTCTCGGTTTGTAGTTAACAATGATGAACTATCGAAATGGACTAATGCTGGAGCTTCTCTAAGCTTCCTAGAAATGTACTGGAAAAGTTTTCTTGAGAAAACAAATGATTCTGACCAATCGGAAATCGAAATATTTATTCAAAAAGATTTATATGTAATAAAAAAAATTATTAAATCGTAAAATTTACTTCAAATTTACGATTCACATTTAATCAAAATTAATAATCAGCTATCCATTTAATACCTAAAAGAAATTTTAATTATCCCCTTATGACTTGCCGAGTTATTTTTTATTTCTCGGTTGAGCAACATGGATGTCGCGAAAGCGCATTAATGACAGGATGTCGTTTATGCGCGCACCAAAAGAAATAAAATAATAACGAGGGCATCGCGTAGCGACAAGTCATGGAGGTGGTCTTTCTTTTGGTTACTTTTCTTTGACCACGCAAAGAAAAGTGACTCGCCATCAGGCGAAACCTGATGCTAAAACTTTAGGCTGAACAATTAGCCTCTAACATCAAGCGATTAAATTCAGCCAAAACAGGTTTTAATCCATTATCTTTACGCCATGCATCTTGAATGTCATAGGCTTCGACTTCCAGATTACCTCGACACATGCCTTGCCCTACTCCGTTTTTATACTGAATATAATGAACCAGTTCATGCAGTAATCTGGAAACATGATGTGGGTTATCCTGCTTAAAATCAGTACCAAGATAGATGGTGAATTCTTCGTTATAGAAACCTTTTAGACCGGAAATATCACAACGGAACATGTCATCAATACCAAATAACTGACACATATTATGCTGCGTTGTCATGACGACAATTGGTTGAGGATAGTCGACTTCGTATTCACTGTTATCGCCTATCCATAAGAATAAACTCAATATTAATTCCGCCATCATCATTCTCCTTCCACTATTGCCTGTTAGGTGTTGTGATAATGCGTAATAAGACTAATGCATTTTTCACAGAATTGTAACAATTGTCATAAAACTGTAACAATTAATGCATTTTAGATACCAGACTAACTGGATTTAAGTTGAAAGAAGGATATGACTACCTATTTTTAAATCTAGTTTTTCAGCAGCACTTCCCTGATTGACAGCTATCTCTATCATTTCATTTGAGTTTTCATACCAGAGTGCTTTACCCTCTTTCACATCAGAAAAAGTATTGCCGTGCACTATTTCCTGATGACCCGCCCGTAAAACAAGTGTTTTATTAAAAGAACCCGCACGAATGCCGGTCATGCAATTACCAAAATGGTCTATATAGATAATTTCATTTAAATCATCCGGCCAGTGATGTCGGTCTTTCCAAACGAACTCAATTGAAGGAACAGTTTCTCCATTGGCTATCATTGTACAGACTGGCGCGTATAAATCCCGACCATGAAAGCTATTTGACATTGAATCAGGTCGCCATGTTATTTCGTATGCCTCTATTTCTTTTGCCTGTCTTGCAACAATATCAAATAAACCATTATCGGCGCCGACATACCAACGGCCGTCTATTTTTAATATGACTGGTTTGTCTTCATCTGA
>JBMZNW010000030.1:12160-12372 GCA_049619915.1 Gammaproteobacteria bacterium | reverse complement strand
GGTATTAGGATCTTCAATTCCTGAAAGGACTTTTTCTACTTGTTCACGACTAATTGCCGACATTATTACAACCTGAAATATAAATTGGACGCGTATTCTACATTATTTATCATCATCACTTCACGCTGCTATTGAATAATGCTACTTTAGCGCCCCAAATTTTACGTAGCTTTGACTAAATGACAGATTCAAAAAGACAAATTCTGGTAACC
>JBMZNW010000030.1:0-12150 GCA_049619915.1 Gammaproteobacteria bacterium | reverse complement strand
GCGCTGCCTTATGCTAATGGCCCGCTGCATATCGGCCATTTGGTCGGTTATATCCAAGCCGATATCTGGGTCCGTTTCCAAAAGATGATGGGTAATGAAGTACATTATGTTTGCGCTGATGATACGCATGGCACACCGGTTATGTTACGTGCGCAAAAAGAAGGCATTACACCTGAAACCTTAATCGGGAAAATGAGCGAAGAACATCAGGCTGATTTCGCTGAGTTTGCTGTTGCCTTTGATAATTATCACAGTACGCATTCTCCTGAAAATCAGGAGCTGGCAAATACAATCTATGCAGCATTAAATAACGCTGGGCATATTAATAAACGAACAATCAAACAAGCCTACGATCCAGAAAAAGAAATGTTTCTGCCAGATCGTTTTATTCGTGGAGAATGTCCGAAATGTGGAGCCGCAGATCAATACGGCGATAGTTGTGAATCTTGTGGCGCAACCTATAGTCCGACTGATTTAAAGAACCCTGTATCGGCTGTGTCTGGCGCGACACCAATCGAAAAAGAATCAGAACACTATTTCTTCAAACTAAAAGACTTTGAAGACATGTTGCATCAATGGACGCGTGCTGGTCACCTACAAGAAGAAGTCACAAACAAACTGGATGAATGGTTTGAAGCTGGCTTACAGGAATGGGATATCTCGCGTGATGAGCCCTACTTTGGTTTTGAAATTCCCGATGCACCCGGTAAATATTTTTATGTCTGGCTTGATGCGCCTATGGGTTATCTCGCCAGCTTTAAAAACCTGTGTGAGAAGACCAACCTGAATTTTGATGACTGGTGTAAAGCAGGCAGCGATAAAGAAATGATTCACTTCATTGGTAAGGACATTATTTATTTCCATGCTTTGTTTTGGCCTGCTGTTTTACATGGCAGCGGTTTTCGTACACCAACTGCTATTTATGCCAATGGTTTCTTAACTGTTGATGGACAAAAGATGTCAAAGTCGCGCGGGACATTTATTCAAGCGCGTACTTATTTGAATCATCTCAACCCGGAATACCTGCGTTATTACTTTTCTGCAAAGCTTGGTGCGGGCGTTGATGATATTGATCTGAATCTTGAAGATTTTAGTGCCAGAGTAAATTCCGATTTGGTTGGTAAAGTCGTCAACATTGCTAGTCGTTGCGCAGGCTTTATAAAGAAACGTTTTGATGGGCAGTTATCTGAAACCATTCATGACCAAGCTTTATTCGATGAACTTGTTGCGGCGAATGAAAACATTGCTGACTTATATGACAAACGCGAGTTTTCCAGAGCCATGCGCGAAATTATGGCATTGGCCGATAAGGTTAATCAGTACATTGATGATCATAAACCGTGGGTGATTGCGAAAGAAGAAAACAGCGATAGTGAATTACAAGCGATTTGCTCTATGGGTATTAATTGCTTCCGTTTACTAGTGCTTTATTTAAAACCGGTATTACCCATCATTGCTGAGAAGTCAGAAGCATTCCTAAATATAGAGCCTATGCAGTGGAGTGATGTAGGTACTGCATTAACAAATCACAAAATTAATAAATTCAAACCGCTAATGACGCGTATTGAAAAAGAGAGCATT
Organism: Gammaproteobacteria bacterium; assembly: GCA_049619915.1. Classification (GTDB taxonomy): domain Bacteria; phylum Pseudomonadota; class Gammaproteobacteria; order Eutrophobiales; family Eutrophobiaceae; genus UBA7359. The sequence continues at coordinate 10,569 of JBMZNW010000030.1, read as the reverse complement.
GAAAAAATGGTTGAAGACAGTAAAGAAGATCTTGCAGCAACACCAACTGAAGCAGTGACAACTGGTCCACTTGCTGATAACCCAATCGCTGATGAAATGACAATTGATGATTTCATGAAGGTTGATTTACGCGTTGCAAAAATTGTTAAGGCTGATCACGTTGAAGGCGCAGATAAATTATTACAACTGACTTTGGATATAGGTGGTGAAACGCGTAATGTCTTTGCCGGCATTAAATCAGCTTATAAGCCGGAAGAACTCGAAGGCAGGTTAACAGTCATGGTAGCGAATCTCGCGCCAAGAAAAATGCGCTTTGGACTATCCGAAGGTATGGTGCTTGCGGCAGGTGATGGTAAAGGCATATATATACTTAACCCTGATAATGGGGCTGAGCCAGGAATGCGCATCAAGTAAAAAATGGATCTTTTTTGCTGATACTTCGTTCTCGCCTTTTGAAAAATGCTCATTTATTACTTATAAACTCCGCTTTTTCAAAAGGCTCGTGCCTCGTCTGAGCAAAAAATCTCTCATTTTTACAATTTCTCTATTAATATTTAGACATGAACATCGACGAGATAGATCAACTACTACCACAAACACAATGTCGTGATTGTGGTTATCCTGCTTGTCGTCCCTATGCTGAAGCGGTGTTTAATAATGAAGCGGATATTAATCAATGTTTACCCGGTGGTGATGAAACTATTGAAGCTTTAGCAAAACTTTTAAACAAAGAAATCAAACCACTTTATAAAGACTCAGATAAAAGTAAACAACAAAGACTCGCTGTTATTGATGAAGAAACTTGTATCGGTTGCGTAAAGTGTATTAATGCTTGTCCGGTAGATGCCATCATTGGCGCAGCAAAACAAATGCACAGTGTCATTAATCAATACTGCACAGGTTGTGAATTATGCATTGCACCTTGCCCAGTAGATTGCATCAGCATGATTAATATTGACACTGAAAATGCAACGCCAATTAATCAGACACAATCAGCACCGTTTATTCATATCAGCCAAACAACATAATTAAATATTCAAAACTATGGCACTAACAAACTCACAAAAGAAATTCTTACGACAATCCGCACACCATTTAAAGCCAACCGTATGGGCAGGCAAAAATGGCATTACTGAAAGTTTGATTGCAGAAATAGAAGAAGTCTTAGAAAGACACGAATTAATAAAAATAAAATGCAGTCTAGGTGAGCGCGAAGAACGCGATGCTGGTATAGAAGAAATTTGCAAGAAAACCGGTGCTGATAACGTGCAGCGCATTGGTAATATCGTTACGCTTTATAAGCAAAACCCTAAAAACCCGGTTATCAAATTACCTGCTTAATAGACTTAACGTCTGGTAGGTTTCTTGCGTCGCCCTGTCTTAGATCTATTTTTATTGTAATTCGCTTTTCGAGTATTTTCTGGTGCAGGTACAAGTTGATTTTCACCATCGCCAATTAATTCAGACTTATTCATTTCTTTTAAAGCAGCGCGAATAACATCCCAGTTGTTTGGATCATGATAACGAAGAAACGCTTTTTGTAAGCGTCGATGTTCCAATTCTTTGGGTATAAATACTTTTTCGCTTTTATACCTTATTTTCTTTAACGGGTTCTTTTCAGAATGATACATCGCTGTTGCCATGGCCATAGGTGAAGGATAAAACGTTTGTACCTGATCAAGTTTGAAATCATTCTTTTTCAACCACATTGCCAGACTCAGCATATCTTCATTTTCCGAACCAGGATGTGCCGCAATGAAATAAGGAATCAAATACTGTTTCTTACCGGCTTCTTTAGAGAAACGTTCAAACATCTGTTTAAACTCATCATACGTTCCCATACCCGGTTTCATCATCTTACTTAATACATTTTTTTCACTGTGTTCTGGTGCAATTTTTAGATAACCACCAACATGATGTGTCACTAGTTCTTTAACATATTCAGGATCTTTAACCGCAAGGTCATAGCGCAAACCTGACGCGACCATGACACGTTTAACCCCTTTTATTTTTCTCGCTTTCCGATATAAAGAAGTCGTCTCACTATGATCGGTTTTTAAATTTTTACAAACGGTAGGGTAAACACAAGACAAGCGACGGCAATTAGCTTGTATATCATCATCTTTACAATTTAGGTGATACATATTCGCAGTTGGCCCACCTAAATCAGAAATCGTCCCGGTAAAACCCGGCACTTTATCGCGTATCTCTTCAACCTCTTTTAAAACGGACTCTTGTGAGCGACTTTGAATAATACGGCCTTCATGTTCGGTAATTGAACAAAAAGTACAACCACCAAAACAACCACGCATGATATTCACAGAGAACTTAATCATGTCATACGAAGGAATCTTTGCATCACCATAACTTGGATGTGGTTTACGTTGATACGGCAACGCAAACACCGCATCCATTTCTTCGGTACTTAACGGTATAGGCGGTAAATTAATTAAAATATCTTTCGTACCATGCCGTTGCACCAACGGTCTGGCATTATGCGGATTCGATTCTAAATGTAAGATGCGTGATGTATGCGCATACAATGCGGAATCATTACGGACTTTTTCAAATGAAGGTAAACGAATATAAGTTTTATCACGATCAAGGTTTTGTTTACTCGCCAGCGGCATCGGAATAATTTTTATTTCCTTAACAGCTTCTGCATTTTTTTTAGCGGCTTCATTTTTTGAAGCACACTCTTTATTCGTTGTCGGATTATGATCGTAATCATAAGGATTTTTAAATGGCTCATAATCTTTTGGCCAACTACTAGGCCAATCAATACGACTTGAATCAATTTCAGTCCAATCGTCTGGCATCTGTTCTCGTATGATGGCCGTGCCACGAATCGTTTCAAGCTCGCTTATTTTCGCACCTCGGGAAAGTTGATGCGTTAATTCAACAATCGCACGTTCAGCATTGCCGAACAATAAAATATCAGCCGATGAATCAATCAAAATTGATTTTCTAACCTTGTCGCTCCAATAATCATAATGTGCAATGCGACGTAAACTCGCTTCAATACCACCAATCACAATCGGCGTATCTTTGTAGGCTTCCTTAATACGTTGACTATAAACAATCACAGAACGATCGGGTCGTTTTCCTGCTTCGCCATTCGGCGTGTAAGCATCGTTACTACGTAAACGTAAATCGGCGGTATAACGATTAATCAGAGAATCCATATTTCCTGCCGTTACACCAAAGTAAAGGTTCGGTTCCCCCAGCTGCATGAAGTCATCGGTGTTTTGCCAGTCTGGTTGAGAAATAATACCAACACGAAAACCTTGCGCTTCAAGTAAACGTCCCATCACCGCCATACCGAAACTCGGATGATCAATATACGCATCGCCAGTAACAAGAATGATGTCGCAACTATCCCATCCCAATTCATTCATTTCCGTACGCGACATTGGCAAATATGGCGCAATACCAAAGCATTCAGCCCAGTAGGTTGGATAGGATAAAAGGTCTTTTGCTTGGGTTCTCATAAACAGGATATTACGTTACAAAAAATAGTTCTGCGAGAACTATCAATAGGATTTGTTTAGCGTTAGATCAATGTCGACTATCGGCCAGAAACGGACATTATCGTTTTAACTCACCGGCACGCCATTCAACATAGATTATAGAAAGAATTGCAGATATACCGATGTTTGCCATTATTAAGCTTGGAAGAATTTCTCCCATTCTTAGCGGTTCAATCATGAACCAAAATTCTAACAACAGCGCTAAGATACAAAGTAACCAAAACAATATTATTATTGATTTTTTTAAATGTTCCTTTAAAGATGGATATACAAGAAACAAAAAGCCTATGATTGCTAAAAACCAGCCTGGCCAAGTAGGAGCTGGAAACGTAATGAACCAGTCTCGCCAAAAATATCCGGTAGCTTCAAGGAGGCCGTGGACGATAAAAAAAATACCTGTAAATAAAAATACTATTTTATTCATTTAAGAACATATAACTATATTTGTTATAAGGATGTTTTGTCCGCTTTGGCTCGATAATATTCATTATTGAAAAATAGAAACATAACACTTTAAACTTTTAACAGTATCTTATCTATCAGTGTTCCTGGCAGTATTCTTTTCAGAAACGCAAACAAATACGTTGGGAACGTAACGTAGTATCGTGTTTTGGGTTTATTACTTTCTAGCGCATGAATGGCTTTTTCCAATACCGCTTCTGGACCTAACATAAAAGGTACAGGCTTACCGGCTTCGCTTTCCATTTGTTCATACGCTTTTGCATGAACACTGTTTTCTTTATCGATGGCTTTATTAAAGTTGGTTACGACGTTATTTCTGAATTCACTTTTTATCGGGCCGGGTTCGATAAGACTAATCTTTATATTCGTGTCTGCCAGTTCATAACGCATGGCATCGCTGAGTGATTCCAGTGCATATTTCGATGCGCAGTATGCGCCTCGGTATTTCATTGTGATAAAACCCAAGATGGAACTGATTTGAATAATTCTGCCTTCGTTGTTTTTGCGCATGGCAGGTATAAGTAGGTTGGTCAGTTCTTGTGTACCAATAACATTGGTTTCAAATTGATCACGTAGTGCTTGTACAGGTAAATCTTCGACTGCACCGGTTAGGCCATAAGCGGCATTATTGATAAGCGCATAGAGTTGACCATTCGTCATTTCCAGAACGGTTTTCGCTGCGGCTTGAATCGAGTCTGAATCGGCCAAGTTCAGCATGACAGCTTCGAAACCGTCTTGTTTTAACGCTTCGATATCTTCTTTTTTTCGTGCTGTAGTGATGACGGAATAGTTTTTTTGCTTCAATCCGTTTGCGAGGCATCGGCCTATGCCAGTTGAGCATCCTGTAATTAATATGGTTTTCATATAATTATAATAACTACCTTGAATTAACTTTAAGTTAAGTATTTTTAGTAATAAAACTTATTAAAAATCTGAAACTTACAACGTTTGTGTTTGAATTAATAATATTGAATAAACATTTGAAGATAAACTCATTCTATGAGATTTTAGGCATATAAATACACCTAAAAAATTATAAAAATGGTAACGGAATGAAGGCTATTCAAAATAGTTTGCTCGTATTGTGTGGGGGATTGTTGTTATCAACAAACATGAATGCGGCTGAACTCGGTGGCGAGTATAAAACCTTACTTTGCTCAGAAAATCTTAATATCCCAGATCGCCCTTTTGTTGATGCGGAACTGGAACCCGGCGATACACATATGGTTGCTGATGAAGCAGACCTTGTTGATGGCGGAGTATCAGTTTTAACTGGTAATGCAGAAGTAACCCGAGATGCACAACAAGTTACGGCTGATGTCATTCAATATAATGACCCTGCCGACACAGCCGATCTTGATGGCAATGTTAATTATTGGGACGAGTCTTTATACCTGAAAAGTAATGAAGCCTTTTTAGAGCTCGATAAAGATACAGGTGAGTTTATTGATGCCGACTTTGTTATTAAAGATAGTCGCGCCAGAGGTATAGCTGACAAAATGGTGCTTGAAGTTGGCAAACGTAGTGAATTTGAAGAAGTCGACTATACAACCTGCGATCCGAATGATGAATTCTGGAAACTCTCCGCTGATAAAATCGAGCTTAATCACGAAACAAATTATGGAACAGGTAGAAATGTTGTTTTAAGAATTAAAGACTTCCCTGTTTTCTATACGCCTTATATGTCTTTCCCATTAAGTGATGAACGTAAGAGTGGTTTTCTAGCGCCAAGTTACGGCAATACGAATCGACATGGTTTTGAAGTAAGAACCCCTTACTACTGGAATATTAGTCCTAATATGGATGCGACACTTACACCACGATTACTTACCGACAGTGGTGTTATGGCAATGGGTGAATACCGATACCTGTTTAAACGTGCGGCAGGTGAAATTAGTTTTGAATATCTGGCTAGCGATAATAAGCGTGGCGATGAACATCGCAACGCATTAAGTTTTACTCATCATCAGAAGTTTCTTGATACAGGTAATTTATTCCTGACTTACAATCGCGTGTCGGATCAATTCTATTTTGAAGACTTTGGTAGTCAGCTAAGTTCTACCAGTACGCGTTTTTTGGAAAGACGCGCAGATGCATCATATAGCGGTAATAACTGGAACTTAAGGGTTTTGGTTCAGGATTATCAAACGGTTGACCGTAGTATTGTGGCAACGTCACGTCCATATAAACGATTACCACAAGTTCATTTTAATTATGGTTCGCCTCGTAGCTATGGCAGATTAAATTATGGTCTTTCTACTGAAACAGTTTACTTTGAACGTGGCGATGACAATGTTTTCTTAAACACGACTAATGATAATGTAAATGGTTTACGTGCACATATTGAACCGTACATTAGTTTTCCATTGCGAACGACGGCAACATTTCTTGAACCGAAATTGAGTCTCGATTACACACAATATAACCTTGAAGACTCTGCAAATTTTACTAACAACCCAAGTCGATTATTACCAGTGTTTAGTCTGGATGGCGGTATTTTTCTGGAAAGAGATACCAAAATTGGTAATGGAAATTACCTACAAACACTAGAGCCTAGGTTATTTTATTTATACGTCCCGAATGAAGATCAGTCTGATCTACCTGTATTTGATACCGGCCTTTACACCAATTCTTTTGATACTTTATTTAGAGAGAATCGCTTTAGTGGCAATGACCGACGAGGCGATGCAAATCAACTGACTTTCGCTGTTACATCTCATTTAATCGAACAAGATACTGGACGTAACCTCGGCCAAATTAGTGTTGGGCAAATATTTTATTTACAGGATCGTAAAGTCACCTTACCCAACGGCGCAGTAAGAGACGAAGATAGCTCGGCACTTATTGCAGAGTTTAATACCAAATATTTTAGAGACTGGAACATTGGTGGTAATATTATCTATGATCCGAATATAGGTGATGGTACAGAAAGGATAACTGCAAGAGCTAGCTACAATCCGGCACCCGGCAAAATATTAAATATGTCATATCGTGTCAGACGTGATTCGACTGATATTGAGCAAAGTGATATTTCTTTTAAATGGCCAGTCACTAAAAACTGGAGTGCAGTTGGTCGTTGGAACTATGCTGTTCCTGAAAATCGTTCACTTGAATTATTTGCCGGTATTGAATATGAAGATTGTTGTTGGGGCGCACGACTTGTTGCCAGACGTTTCCTGACAAATATTGATGGTGACTTTGATACGGGTGTTTTTTTTCAAATACAGCTAAAAGGACTAGCCGGAATAGGCAAAAAGACTGTAGACTTCCTAAAACAGCAAATTCCCGGTTACGAGAGTGAATTTTAGAATTATTAGAAACACCTCCCTGCACACTGTGCTAGGGCTTCTTTTCCTTTTCTTATTTCAGTCCAACGCATTTTCTTATGTGCCTTTGGATCGCATTATTGCTGTCGTCAATGAAGACGTCATTATGCAAAGCGAACTTGAAGCAAAAATACGCACTGTTCGCGAACAAATTCAACAACAAGGCGCTCAGGTACCTCCCACCTCAGTTCTGGAGAATCAGGTTCTGGAAAGACTCATTCAGAATAGAGTTCAACTTCAACTTGCCGAAAGAGCTGGTATCAGAGTTGATGATGAATCCTTAAACAGAACAATTAGTAATATTGCAGCGAGCAATAATGTTTCTTTGACACAATTTAGAGAAATTCTGGAACAGGACGGCTACAGTTATGAAACTTTTCGCGAAAATATGCGAAATGAAATTACACTGACTCAATTACGAAAAAGACATGTCGAAAACCGTATTGTCATTACAGAAAAAGAGATTGATAACTTTTTAGCTAACCAGGAAATACAGGGATCATTCAGTACCGAAATACGACTCTCACATATCCTCTTGTCCTTACCTGAAGCAGCAACTGATAATGAGATAGAACAAGTCAAACAAATGGCAACGAAGGTTCGCGAAGATTTATTAGCAGGCGCTGATTTTGCTGAAACAGCAGCAACTGTTTCGGATGGTGGTACAGCAGGCATTGGTGGCGACTTAGGTTGGCGTAAATCAAATGACATTCCCAGTTTATTTGCTGAGTATATTCCTGAAATGAAAAAGGGCGATATTAGTGAAATAATTCAAAACCCGAGTGGCTTTCACATCATTAAAATTACCGATATGCAAAGTGATAGCGAAAATATTGTCGAACAAACACGGGCTCGACATATTTTAATCAAAACGGACCAATTAGTGACATCATCACAAGCCAAAGCCAAACTTGAGCAATTGCTGCTTAGAATTAAAAATGGCGATGACTTTGCTATGTTAGCTAAAGGTAACTCCCAAGATACATTAAGTGCCATTGAAGGAGGCGAGTTAGGCTGGCGTTCTCCAGGCGAACTTGTACCTGAGTTTCAACGTGCGATGGATGCCTTGGATATAAATGAAATAAGTAAACCTTTCCAATCTAGCTTTGGCTGGCATATTGTTCAGGTACTTGAACGACGAGACTTTGATAATACCGAGTCAGTAAAAAGAGGTAAGGCCAGACTGGCTATTCGTAATCGTAAATTAGAAGAGGCTATGCAGAACTGGACTCGACGACTTCTTGATGAAGCTTATGTCGAATACCGACTCAATGACTTATAAACCTCGCTTATTAATTACGTCAGGAGAACCAGCAGGAATAGGCCCAGACTTAATTGTTAAACTCTCCCAACTTAGCCATAACTATGACATAACAGTCATAGCTGATCCTGATTTAATCGAACAACGTGCAGAATTATTATCGCTTTGTATTAACGTTAATACTATTTCCGCTAATTATTCAGAAGCTAATCAATACGATACTACTGCAATAAATATTCTTCCCGTAAAACTTAAACAGCGCAGCATTCCTGGAAAACTGGATGTCAATAATGCCGACTATGTTTTAAAAACATTGAAGCTGGCGACCGAGCAATGTTTATCGAAAAACTACGATGCTGTTATTACAGCTCCTATTCAAAAGTCTATTATTAATGATGCCGGAATAAATTTTAGCGGACATACAGAGTTTTTTGCCGAGCAATGTAACAACGCTTATCCGGTTATGATGCTAGCTTGTCCTGATTTGAAAGTCGCGCTTGTTACAACACACTTAGCGCTGCGGGATATTCCGAATGCAATAACAAAAGAAAGAGTTGAAAAGACCATAAGCATTGTTATTGACGGCATGATTAATCAATTTGGAATAGAAAAACCTTCTATTGTAGTTTGTGGGCTTAACCCACACGCAGGCGAAGAAGGTCATTTAGGCATGGAAGAAATTAATATTATTAATCCTGTTATAAATGATTTTGTTCGCGATGGTTATGATGTTACAGGTGCTTTACCCGCTGATACTGCATTTCGACTTGAACAAAGACAAAAAACAGATGCATTTATTTGCATGTACCACGATCAGGGTTTGCCTGTACTAAAAACCTTAGGCTTTGGTGAAGCAGTGAATATCACTCTAGGTTTACCCATCATCAGAACGTCTGTTGATCATGGCACTGCGCTCGAACTTGCCGGAACCGGAAAAGCTCAATGTGACAGTCTGCTAGCGGCAATAGAAATGGCTGACACTATGGCGAGATATAAAAGTAACAAACAACTAGAAACAGAATCTATTTAATGAATTCAGATTCACACAAAGCACGAAAACGCTTTGGGCAAAATTTCCTGCATGATCCAGCAATTATTCAGCGCATTGTAGACAGCATAAACCCACAAAAATCAGATCACGTTATAGAAATTGGCCCTGGTAAAGGCGCAATAACAGAACAGTTACTACTTCGACTTGAACAACTAAACGTTATCGAAATCGACAGAGACTTAATTCAGCTTTTAACAACAAGTTATGAAAATAAAAACTTAACCATTCATGAGGCTGATGCACTTAAATTCGATTTCTCGCAATTTATTCAAACAGATTTACGTATTGTAGGAAACTTGCCTTACAACATTAGCACTCCATTATTGTTTCATTTATTAAGTTACAAACATTGCATTAAAGACATGCTCTTTATGCTACAGAAAGAAGTGGTTGATCGAATATGTGCTAAACCAGGTTCAAAACAATACGGTAGACTCAGCATCATGCTACAACTTTATTGTGATGTTGAATCATTATTCACAATAAAACCGGGAGCCTTTAGCCCTGCCCCTAAAGTGGACTCCGCAATAGTTAAATTGATCCCATTAAACAATCCTCGATACGACATCGACGATCACGATACATTTGCATTGGTCGTCAAAGAATCCTTTTCCCAACGTCGAAAAACACTGCGTAATAATTTAAAAAAATATTTAAGCGATTCTGAAATACAGCAAGCTGGGATTGCGCCAGAAATACGTGCAGAAAATTTAGAAATTTCTGATTTTGCCAAGCTAGCGAACACCTATCACCAGTTGAAAATCAATAACTTGTAAACCTGTGGATAATTCTGTGAATTATTACTAGTCAAAATATCGTCATGAAATGGTAATAATTCAAGAAATGATGTTCATAAAAATAATAAAAATTTATTTATAACATATATTTCAATGACTTATACCATTGCGCAATGCTTTCAGCGAATTTTAAAATATTGAC
>JBMZNW010000029.1:10128-12522 GCA_049619915.1 Gammaproteobacteria bacterium | reverse complement strand
GTCGTTAATTATGTTCATAATAGCGAAATAGTGGTTAAAATAAATTATTCAATACAATAAAAAATACTGGATGTAATATGTCTCTATCAGAAAACAATCTTATATGGGTCGATCTCGAAATGACCGGTCTCGATACTAATGCTGATTATATTATCGAAATCGCCACGATTGTTACGGATGATCAACTTAATATCCTCGCCGAAGGCCCTGTCGTAGCGATTTATCAACCAGATGACATTCTCGATCAAATGGATGAATGGAATACACGACAACATAATCAATCGGGTTTGGTCGACAGAATAAAGAAAAGCCCATATAGCGTCGCTGAAGCTGAAAGTATGACATTGGAATTCCTTGAGAAGTTCGTTCCGAAAGGAAAATCGCCAATGTGTGGGAACAGTATATGTCAGGATCGACGCTTTATGCACCGTCTCATGCCGGATTTGGAAGAATATTTTCTCTATCGAAACCTTGATGTCAGTACGATTAAAGAGCTGGTAAAACGTTGGGCACCTGAGAAGGAAGGTTTTAATAAACAGGGCAGTCATTTAGCGATGGATGACATTCGGGATTCCATTTCAGAACTGAAGTATTACCGCGAACACGTCTTCACAATTTAATATGCCAAATAAGTATTTACGCTTGCCGGCTAATCTTTATTCCGCCGAGCAGGTTAGAGAACTCGATCGCACTGCCATAGAAGACTTTGATATTCTTGGTTATACCTTGATGCATCGTGCTGCTTTGTTTAGCTATCAAAAATTAAAAGAAAAATGGCCCGAGGCAAATTCAATTACAGTTGTTTGTGGTGGTGGCAATAATGCCGGCGATGGCTATGTGCTTGCCGGACTGGCAAAAGAAGACGGCAAAAAAGTAAGTGTTTTTCATCTGTCCGAACCTTCAATCTTAAAAGGTGATGCAGCGACGGCTTATAAATACTTGCAGGCAAGTGGTATCGAATCAATAAAATATGTTGGTCAGGACATATCTAAGTCAGATGTTATTGTTGATGCCTTATTCGGTACGGGGCTTGATCGTAATGTAGAAGGTGAGTTTTATAATGTTATTGATGCAATAAATTCATTGTCAGTACCTGTTATGGCAATTGATATTCCTTCTGGGTTGAATGCCGATAATGGCAATATCATGAACATTGCGATTCATGCGCAACTTACTGCGACATTCATCGGCTTAAAGAAAGGCATGTTTACGAATGATGGCCTTCAATGCTCAGGTGAAATTAAATTCAATGATCTTGATGTGCCGCAAGAAGTTTATACAAAGCTTGATACTGGCTCTCAAACAATTCAGAGACTGGAGCTGGATGATTTAAAACAGTTTCTTAAACCTCGGCAAAAGAATGCACACAAAGGTCAGTTTGGACATGTACTTGTTGTTGGTGGTGATGAAGGTTATCTCGGCGCGGCAAGAATGGCAGCCGAAGCAGCGGCGCGTGTCGGTGCTGGTTTAGTCAGTATTGCAACGCGAAAATCTCATGCCAGTTTGCTCAGCGCAGTCAGACCGGAAATGATGTCGCAAGGTGTAGAGACAGTAGAAGAATTACTGCCTTTAATGCAAAAGGCGAACGTGATTGTTATTGGCCCCGGATTAGGTCAATCGGAATGGGCCAAATTATTATTAGCGCGCGTATTAGAATCTAACTTACCTTTGGTTATTGATGCGGATGCATTGAATCTATTATCAAATGACTCTTCTGGTGACTTTTCAGAACAAGATCAGGTATCGCCAAATTGGGTGATAACACCTCATCCGGGCGAAGCCGCACGTTTATTAAATACTGATGCAAAAACGATACAAGCAGATAGATTCAAAGCAGCAAATTCATTACATGAAAAATTTCCCGGGCCAGTTATTTTAAAAGGCTCTGGCAGTATGATTACTGATAGCGAAGGTAATTTATTTGTTTGTGATGCTGGTAATCCAGGTATGTCATCAGGTGGCATGGGCGATGTTTTATCTGGCGTTATCGCAGGTTTAATTGCACAGGGTATTGATGTTAATAACGCGACAAAATTAGGTGTCTGTATTCATGCAAAAGCGGGCGATTTGGCCGCCAAAGCCGGAGAAAGAGGCTTAATGGCCATGGATTTAATGCCGCATTTAAGAAATATTGTTAATTAATTCAAATGTTATTTCCTTTAAAAAATGAAGCTGAAACCGTTAATTTCGGCGCAAAAATAGCGAGTACAGTAGAAGGTGGCGAGATCATCTTTTTAAAAGGTGATTTGGGTGCGGGCAAAACGACATTTGTCCGTGGCTTCCTCAATGCGCTAGGCCATTCTGGTAACGTAAAAAGCCCAACTTATACGCTTATTGAGCCTTATTCTATTAATGGCAGAAATATATATCACTTTGATTTATATAGGATAAATG
>JBMZNW010000029.1:4963-10118 GCA_049619915.1 Gammaproteobacteria bacterium | reverse complement strand
AATGATCCGGAAGAGCTCGAAGCTATAGGTATTCGTGATTATTGCGATGGTGAGTCGATATGCCTGTACGAATGGCCAGAGCAAGGGCAAGGCGTCTTGCCAGAAGCCGATATTATTTTGTCGTTAAGCCATACTGAATCGGCCAGAGAAGTAAAAATTGAGGCAAAATCTGCAAAAGGTGAACAAATACTTTCCCGGATCTAAGCCATATGTCTCTTATTTGAGAGTTAGATTTTTAATTAAAAAACTAATGATTCTTTATAAAAAACAGAGATATAGCTTGATTTCTTAATAAAATATTGAATAATTATATATAACTAATAAAGATTGGCCGTGATTTGGCCAGGGTTATCTGTAAAAAATGCGTTCAATATATTTTTATTGCTTATTCTTGTTATCGACATCGGTCCTAGCCGAGTCTGTCGAGGTTGAGAATATTCGTGTCTGGGCTGCGCCTGACAGTACACGTATCGTGTTTGATATCAGCGGTCCTGTTGAACATGAGCTGTCCTTATTGAAAGCACCTTATCGAACCGTTATTGATTTAAAAAATTCTTCAATTAATAAAGAACCGGCACAACCGGGTAATAATGATAAGTTTGTTCAGGGCATTCGTAGCGCCGCGAGAAATACCAATGACTTACGCATTGTTCTCGATTTAAAGAAATTTGTTAACTACAAAAGTTTCCAGCTAAAACCAAACAAACATTATGGTCATCGACTGGTTGTTGATTTATATAGCAACGAACCAAAAGAAACCAAAACGGTTAATGTTGAAGAAGAAATAGCAAAATCAAATATTCCGCGCGACGTCATTATTGCGATTGATGCTGGTCACGGCGGTGAAGATCCGGGCGCAAAAGGCCCAAGCGGCACTTACGAAAAGAATGTTGTTTTAAAGATCGCAAGCGAATTAGCTGCTGCGATTAATAAAGAACGCGGTATGAAAGCCGTCATGATCCGTACCGGCGATTATTATATGGCGCTTCGTAAACGTATTAATAAAGCGCGTGAACATAAAGCCGACTTGTTTATGTCGATACATGCTGATGCATTTCGCGATCCAAGAGTACATGGCTCCTCGGTTTATGTTTTATCAAAACGCGGTGCAAGTAGTGAGGCAGCAAAATGGTTAGCCGAATCTGAAAATGCATCTGACTTAATCGGTGGCTTTAGTCTTGAAGGTAAAGACGATGTGCTTGCTTCAGTTTTATTAGACCTATCACAAACAGCAAGTTTAGAAGCCAGTATCGATATTGCAGATAGAGTGCTTAAAGGTTTAAAAGGCATAGGTAAAGTACATAAACGCACAGTGCAATCAGCCGGTTTTGCTGTATTAAAGTCACCGGATATTCCATCCATTCTTATCGAAACAGCATTTATCTCTAATCCTAAAGAAGAGAAAAAATTATTAAGTGCATCGCATCGTAAGAACATGACCAATGCGATAGTGAAAGGATTAAGAGGTTATTTCAGAGACTTCGCGCCAGAAGGCACCGTACTCGCTTCGCGTAAACATATTATTGCCCGTGGTGAAACGCTTTCTGCAATCGCACAGCAATATCGTGTGAGCACCAATGCCTTGCGTAAATACAATGGTTTGAAAGGTGATCTTGTACGCGTAGGGCAGACGTTGAGTATACCTTCAGCTAATGGCACTAGCGGCACCTAAAAGATACTTAAGGAAAAACCTTTTTTAATACTTCATTCTCTCTAACTCTAATAATTCATCTTCGATTGAATTACAGTGTAACTCTGGAACTATTACACCTTTATAAACTGTTTCGTAATATTCTTTACGATATCTCTCTAGTAACATATCGTAAAAATTAAAAATATCTCCACCTAATTTATTTTCTAATTCCTGATATTGCTCGATTTCTTCATTAGATTTATAAATTTGATTAACAGTTTTATTTATATTGTCTAAAACGGGGTAACATTTTTCTATATAGATAGTGCCCCGTGCTTTTGCATAATTATCAGCTTTTACAAAATGAGGAGGGATACCAAAGATAAAATAAAATGCAATAAAACTAATTACGCATAGCAGCCCAATCAAAAAGATAATCGATTTTAATATTTTAAAAGTTTTAATTTTCATATCAGTCTTTTTGTAGAATCCGACTATCTAGATAGTACATCGTACCGTATTATACGGCTATGTCAGAAACTCAAAATTTCCCAAGAATTCATAAGCTTCCTGAATCAGTTGCGAATCAAATTGCTGCGGGTGAAGTGATTGAGCGTCCTGCTTCGGTTGTTAAAGAGTTAATTGAAAACAGTATTGATGCTGCTGCAAAAAATATTCATATTGATATTGAAGAAGCAGGGATTAGTTTAATCCGTGTGCGTGATGATGGGCAGGGTATTTATAAAGATGATTTACAATTAGCTTTGCAGCCACATGCGACCAGTAAGCTTTCTGAATTTTCTGATTTATCACAAATTGCTAGTTTGGGTTTTCGTGGTGAAGCGATCCCAAGTATTGCTTCTGTTTCCCGCTTTAAAATGACATCACGTTTATCCGGTGAAGAACAAGCCTGGAGTATAGAAAATGGTTCTATTGATAATGAATTTATTATTAAACCTGCGGCCCATGAAACAGGCACAACGGTTGAAGTAAATGATTTGTTTTTTTCTACACCGGGTCGGCGTAAGTTTTTAAAAACAGAAAAGACTGAGTTTTTACATATTCAATCTTTAATACGCGCAATATCATTAAGTCATTTTTCTACGGGTTTTTATGTTACGCATAATGACCAATCGTTGTATCGTTTGCCAGCATGTCATGATGATGTTGACCAACGTGTTAAAAATATTTGCGGTAGTTCTTTTTTATATAAAAGTATTCGCGTTGATAATGAAAAAGACGGGTTGCATTTATGGGGTTGGCTTGGTTTAAATGATGTTGCGCGTAGTCAATCAGACAGGCAGTATTTTTATGTTAACGGTCGCATGGTGCGTGATAAGCATGTCAGTCATGCAATACGTCTGGCGTATGATGACCGTATTGCAACAGGGCGTTATCCTAGTTTTGTTTTACATTTGAATCTCGACCCTTCTTTACTGGACGTTAATGTACACCCAGCTAAGTCCGAAGTGCGCTTTGCCGATACAAGAACTATTCATGACTTTATTTATGGCAGTTTGCTAGACAGTTTAAAACAACCTGTCATGGTTGCCGTTAATGAAAATAATAATGAAAGTAATAGTGAACGTCATATTGATATGGCTAACGTGCAATATGATATGCATGAACAGCAAGCGACTAAACAACAATCAGTAAATGAAAGCATTGGTCGTTACCTGGATGAAGCAGATAAAACCATAGCAGAGATACAGCCTGTTTCATTTAAACAATTTGATGCACTTACAAAGAAAAAGCCATCGTCAAAGTGTTTGAGTTTATTTTCCGGGCAGTTTGTTATTGCCGATCTTGATAGTGAACAATATTTAATTGATATCGCAAAAAGCAGAGCTCTAATTACGAAGAATTATCTTTTAAATAATTTTAACGTTAGCAAAATTATAAAACGTCCGATACTTGTACCGGTTAGTTGTGAATTAACAGAAGATAAGCTTGCGTTGCTTAATGATAATGTTTCATTAATTAATCAATGGGGTTTTGAGTTGGAACAAATTTCGCCAACACAAATCAGAGTGCGTTCGATACCTTCTCGTCTTGTTTATGCAGAAACGATTTCATTAGTTAACGATTTATTGGAAGCACTTAAAACTAATAAATCTGAAAATGAAATTGCCGCGATACTTGCCAAGCATGTGAATGACTCAGGAATAGAGCTTAATGACGAAGCAACCTTGCAACTCATTAGCGAAATATCTGCTTCAGAAAATCATTATGATAATAACAATGAAGCATTACCTTGGCGTAAGCTGGAAGCTTCTTTATTGCAGTCCTTATTAGAAAAATAATGTCCTCAAAAAACTCTGAACTACCATATGTCATTTTTATTATGGGGCCAACCGCTTCGGGTAAAACTGATCTTGCAGTACAGCTTTATGAAAAGATTGATTGCGAAGTTATCAGTGTTGATTCGGCGTTGGTGTATCGTGGAATGGATATTGGTACGGCAAAACCGGATAAAGAGTTATTAAAAAAAGTACCGCATCGTCTTATTGATATTTGTGAACCGACTGAATCTTATTCCGCAGCCAGTTTTATGAAGGATGCGAATGCAGCGATTAAAGAAATACATGAAAAAGGTAAAACACCATTGTTAGTCGGTGGCACAGGACTTTATTTCCGAGCACTGGAACAAGGTTTAGCTGAATTACCTGAAGCGAATTATCGAATTCGTGTTCGCCTTGAAGCAGAAGGAGAGTCTGAAGGCTGGCCAACGTTACACGAAAGATTAGCTGAGATTGATCCTGAAGCCGCGGCCAGAATTAATGAAAATGATCCTCAACGTATTCAACGTGCTTTGGAAGTGTATGAGATTACCGGTGAAACTATGACCTCATTACTTTCCGAAGGAAGAAAACAGAAGTTGTTGTTTCCTATAAAGAAAATCATTTTATCGCCCGAAGATCGTTCTTTGTTACATGAACGTGTTAAACAACGTTTTATAACGATGTTGGCATCCGGTTTAATTGAAGAAGTCGAAGCTTTATACCATCGTGGCGATTTGTCATTAAATTTGCCATCGATGCGAATGGTAGGCTACAGGCAGGTTTGGCGCTATCTGGCTGGCGAAACCAGCTATGAAGAAATGCAGGAACACGCCATTATTGCGACACGGCAACTGGCAAAGCGCCAGATAACCTGGTGTAGAAGCGAAACTGATGCAAAATGGTATGATTCTGAAAAATCAGACATTTTGTTTAATATTTTGCAAAATTTTGATAAATAACCAAAAACTGTTTCTTATTTGTAATATACTATTAGCACAATAACTAGAAACGTCTCAGCAGTTGCTGAGATATACAATAAGAAAAATTATAAATGGAAGGAGAAATATCATGAGTAAGGGGCACTCATTACAAGATCCTTTTTTAAATGCACTTAGAAAAGAACGAATCCCAGTATCTATTTTTCTCGTGAATGGCATAAAACTACAAGGACAAGTAGAGTCTTTTGATCAATTTGTCATCTTATTAAAAAACTCGGTAAGCCAATTGGTGTACAAGCATG
>JBMZNW010000029.1:0-4929 GCA_049619915.1 Gammaproteobacteria bacterium | reverse complement strand
CAATTTCTACCATTGTTCCGGCAAGAAATGTGAAAATGCCTAGAGCCGATGAGGATGACGAAGAAAGTTAAACACATACACTGGTAGTCATTTGGAATCAAAATCCGCTGATGTTCAGCGCGCCTTAATTGTTCAGGTCGATTTTAATAAATCTGCCCAGGACGAAGCATTTGATGAATTTGCTCAATTAGTCGAATCTTCAGGTCTCGAAATCGTCGATTCGGTCAGGGCACCGCGCTCAAATCCTGATGCACAACTTTTTGTTGGTAGCGGTAAAGCCGAAGAAATTGCTTTCTCAGCAAAACAGTCCGATGCAGATGTCATTATCTTTAATCACTCGCTCACGCCTGCGCAAGAGCGCAATCTGGAAAAACAAACGTGTATTCGCGTTATCGATAGAATTGGTTTAATTCTCGATATTTTTGCGCAACGTGCGCGCAGTTACGAAGGTAAATTGCAGGTTGAATTAGCTCAATTACAACATTTATCGACACGTTTGATTCGGGGCTGGACCCACCTTGAGCGACAAAAGGGTGGTATTGGTTTGCGTGGTCCGGGTGAAACCCAATTAGAAACAGACCGACGTTTAATCGGGCAGCGTATTAAGATGATTAAAAGCCGTTTGTTGAAAGTGCGAAAACAACGCGAACAAAGTCGGCAACAACGAAAAAAGAATGATATTCCCGTCGTTTCGCTGGTGGGTTATACCAACGCAGGTAAGTCGACTTTATTTAATCATTTAACCGGAGCCGAGGTTCACGCTGCAAATCAGTTATTTGCGACATTGGATCCGACATTAAGACGTATTCAGACGACCAACGGCAGAGATGTTATTTTGACGGATACGGTTGGGTTTATTCGTGATTTACCGCATGAGCTAGTTGAATCTTTCCAAGCGACATTGGATGAAGTACGTGAAGCAGACTTATTAATCCATGTGATTGATGTTGAGTATGACCAGCGTCAGCAACGTATTGATGATGTGAATGAGGTCATTAATTTAATTGGCGCGACGGATGTGCCTCAGTTGGAGATTTATAACAAAATCGATAATCATCCTGAATTAGAGCCGCGGATGGAATTGGAGGCAAATGGTTCAAATACGCGTATCTGGTTATCTTCATATACGGGAGAAGGCGTAGATTTTCTTAAAGAAGAAATTGCCCGGCAGATTAATCAACACAGACAAGCGCATTTTCTCAACATACCGGTCACAGCAGGTCAATTACGTGCCAAACTATTTGATTTAGGCGCGGTCAGACATGAAGATGTGAATGAAAAGGGCGGCTGGACGATGCAAGTCGAGTTGGAAGAGTTTAGATTACATAAATTATGTGAAGAAGCGAGGCTCGACATGGAGAGTTTGTACTCAAGAGACTTGAAAATGCAGACTTAAGAGCCAATCTACATACAGAATGAGACGCGATAGCGTGCAGTTTTCCCTAGTATGGATGAGCTTCAATATTGGGCGTTTTAGGCGACGAAATACTGGATAAAAAATAGATGTGCTATGAAACTGGATGTTTAGGTTTCTTTCGCGGTTTCTTAGTATTTAGTTGCAGTTAGGGGGCGGTCGCTATTAAGATCCGCCTTCTGTTATTTTTCTTTAAAAACTACACAAAATATTTCCTTGGAGAGTATTAAATGGGTTGGAATGAGCCACCTGACGGTGATAAGGACAAAAATCCTTGGGGTAATCGTGGAAACAGCAACGATGGCCCGCCAGATTTGAATGAAATTATCAATAAAATGCAAAAAGGATTAGGAGGCATGTTTGGCGGTGGAAGTGGACGTCCTAGCCAAATAAATAACAGCAATTCCATGTTTCCTTTATTACTCGGCATCATACTTCTGCTGGCCTGGATTGTTTATGATGTTACTTACTTTATCGATGAACAGGAACGCGGTGTCGTACTCCGTTTTGGTGCAAATGTTGGCACATTAGAGCCAGGTATTAATTTCAGATTACCTCGACCAATTGAAACCGTTATTGTTAGAAATGTGGGTCGTGTTCAAAGATTAACTCACAGAGCGACCATGCTGACGCAAGACGAGAATATCGTTGATTTGGAAGTCGCAGTTAAATGGAAAATAAAACAAGATCCGACGGATTTCCTTTTTAATGTTCACGAACCCGTTTTAACTCTAAAACAAGTGACAGAAAGTGCTGTTCGTGAAGTGATCGGTAAGAGTAAGTTGGATTATGTGTTGACCGAAGGTCGTGCAGAAATTGCGGAAAAACAACGTCAGTTAATGGCGCAGGTCCTCGACGAAGAATATAAAATCGGTATTTATATAGAAAGTGTAGAAATGCTATCGGTTAAGCCGCCTGAGCAAGTAAAGGCAGCGTTTGATGATGCTATTAAAGCGCGAGAAGATGAGCAGCGTTATGTTAACGAAGCGAAAGCGTATCAAAATAAAATCATTCCAATAGCGCGAGGTAATGCGGCTCGAATAATTGAAGAAGCGACTGCTTATAAAGAACGTGTTATCGCAAAAGCAGAAGGTGAGGCAAGCCGTTTTGAACAACTATTAACGGAATATCAACGTGCACCGGAAGTCACGCGCGAGCGTTTGTATCTTGATGCAATTGAATCTGTCTTTAGTAAATCGAATAAAGTATTTATCGATAATGATAATGGCAATAGCTTGATGTATTTACCGATAGATAAACTGATTGAACAAAGAAAGAATAATACGGGATTAAATGTTCCTAACCCTGATTTCAATCAACTTTCTTCAAATGTTACCTCTTCGTTTGAAGATGCAAGACAAAAATTTGATAGCCGTATAAGAGGAGTAAGATAATGACTACATTTCAAAGAATTTTTATTCCTCTTGTGGCGTTGCTTGTTATTGGATCATTTTTTATTTTTAAAGTAAATCAATGGGAACAAGCCGTCGTTTTCGAATTTAAGAAGATTAAGTCATCGGATCATGAGCCAGGTTTACATTTCATGATTCCGTTTATGAATACGGCGAAGAAATTTGAGAAGCGTTTACTTAATCTGGATCAACCATCACGCCGATTTCTAACCAGCGAAAAGAAAGACGTGATCGTGGATTACTATGCTAAGTGGCGTATTTCTGATGTTGAAAAATTTTATGTTGCTAGTAATGGCGGCAACATTGAATATGCAAAAACAGAATTGATCTCTCAAAGTCTAGACCAAGCTTTACGTGACGAATTTGGTAAACGTACAGTACAGGAAGTGGTTGCCGGTGAACGTAATGAAATTCTAAAAATCGTTAAAGAGACCTCTGAGCAATTAACGCAAAGCTATGGTATCGAAGTTGTTGATGTTCGAACCAAGCGTATTGACTTACCGGAAGAGGTTAGTGATAACGTATATAAACGTATGCGTTCTGAGCGTGTTCGTGTTGCTGAAGAATTACGTGCTCAAGGTAAAGAAGCGGCAGAAAGAATTCAGGCTATTACTGATAAAGATCGAGAAGTCATTTTGGCGCGAGCTTATCGTGATGCAGAAATAAAACGCGGTGAAGGTGATGCGCAAGCGACGGAAGTTTATGCCGCTGCTTACACAAAAGATAAAGATTTTTATTCTTTTTATCGTAGTTTAAGTGCTTATCAAAATAGCTTTAACAACGGTAACGATGTGTTGTTGATTGAGCCGGAGTCAGACTTTTTTAGATATTTTAATAATCCTAAAGGTAAATAGCGTTAAACACATACCAAGGAATTATAAGATAATTGTTTGATATAAATTTTTCTGACTTGCTGGCAGCACTAGCGTTGGTTTTTGTGCTCGAAGGTCTGATGCCATTTATTAATCCTGAAGGTATGCGAAAAGTGTATTTGCTTGCCGCGCAAATGGATAATCAAACCATTCGTTTTTTAGGCATTTCCAGTATGCTAGCAGGCATCGTGTTGCTTTATATAGTTAGATAACAGTTAAGTATTAATTTATGAGTATTACAAACCGTTGGTTATTACCAGAAGGCGTTGAAGAAATATTGCCACCAAAGGCAATACAGCTTGAACACATGCGCCGTTCCATTATTGATTTACTTTCTACCTGGGGATATGAATTTGTTATCCCGCCGATGATTGAATATCTTGAATCATTACTCACTGGTACAGGTGAAGATCTTGATTTAAAGACGTTTAAAATCACCGATCAACTCAGTGGTCGACTCATGGGTATTCGTGCCGATATGACGCCACAGGTTGCACGTATTGATGCACACCTTTTAAAACGTGATACACCAACACGACTTTGTTATTACGGTTCCGTTTTACACACGCGTCCGGGTAAATCAGGCGAGACACGTTCGCCATTACAACTTGGTGCTGAGCTTTATGGTCATGCCGGTGTTGCCAGCGATATCGAAATCGTTAAGTTAATGTTAGCCACATTAAAACATGTTGGTATTGCGCAGACTTATATGGATATCGGACACATTGGTGTTTTCCGAGCATTAAGTGCCGAATCATCATTAAATGATGAACAGCGTGCTGCTGTGTTCGAAGCTTTGCAACGCAAAGCAAAAGATGAACTAAAAGCCTTTTATAAAGAATGGAATGTGACTGATAAAGCCAGTAAAGCATTGCTTGATTTGGTCAATTTAAACGGTGATGTCAGTGTTTTGGATGAAGCAGAAAAAATATTAAAAAATGTTTCATCAGAAGTTATTAAATATATCGAAGAAGTGAAGACATTAGCTGATGCAATAAAAGATCAGTCTGATGTAAAGATTAATATCGATTTAGCAGAACTGCGCGGTTATCACTATCACACCGGTATGGTTTATACCGCATTTGTACCGGGCCATGGCGAAGGTGTTGCGTTTGGTGGTCGTTATGATGATATTGGTAAAGCATTTGGGCGAGCCAGACCAGCAACCGGTTTCAGTTTGGATGTTAAGTCATTATTAAAATATCAAAACAGTGAAGCTAGCAAAGCAAAA
>JBMZNW010000028.1:12838-13137 GCA_049619915.1 Gammaproteobacteria bacterium | reverse complement strand
ACTAGCATGCCATTCAGGAGAAGCTAAACCTTCAGTCATTTGGCACAAGTCGTCCCAAATCATTTCCATAATCTGCATTTTTTCTTTCACCAAGATATATACAATAGCAAGATCCGAGTTAAGTATTTTTTTCGACTTTATTTCTTGCTTGCCACAAAGCAGGACTTCTACGCTGATGAAGCACAGCTATAACAATAATGTCGGTATTCTTATGTATGAAGTAAATCGTGTAAGGAAATTTTTTGCAAAAAGCTCTACGCACATTACTCATAATTTCCATATATAAAGCTGGTTGCTCT
>JBMZNW010000028.1:8721-12828 GCA_049619915.1 Gammaproteobacteria bacterium | reverse complement strand
TCTTCGATTTCTTCCAATTTTGAAGCTACTTCTTCAACAAAAGCGATTCCTAGACGGGTCGTTTGTTCTTCGTACCATTCAAACGCTAGATTAATATCCTCTTCCGCTTCCTTTCTGATAATAAGCATTTGAATTTCATCCTAATATTCTTTTTTTTACTTCCTTCCAGGGCGAACCTTCATCAGGGTTGGTATGGTAGGCATCGAGGCGCTTTTCTAACTCCAACTTATGCCACTCAGGTATTTTAACTGCTTCGGGCATTTCAGCGATTGAATCCCAAATATCCTCTACAAGCTGGATACGTTGCTGAATTGGCATTTCTGCAATTTCTGAAGGGGATATTGATTTCATTTATAGGCTCTCCATATTGACCTCAGTACATTATAGCTGAACTAGAGTGTATAGGGCACTTTGTCTCATAGAGACTTTAGTTATGTTGATCTTAAGCCAACCACTAAAATCTTTCATTTCTCGATAAATATTAAAACTATCTGCCTTCAACCTACTCGTACTCAAAAGACTTAATTTACGCTATTTTTTCTCTCGCCATGATATATACAACATCAACACACCGGAAAACCCGAGTAACCACGACACTATCGGCACAGATAAAAACTCGCCGTGCGTTGTGTTATCCAATGCATAAATAATCGAAGAAGATAAAAGAAAACCGGAACCGACAACTGCTAAAACAGTGCGTTGGTTATAGGCTTTCATCTCTTGCCGTAACTCATGGATCTCCTGTGATTTGTTTTCCATTTCTATCTTGCCATCGTGTAATTGGTCAATAACATCAATCACTTTATTCGGTAAATCAGGAATACGATCAATGAGTTTTGGAATATTAACTTTTGCACCTTTTAATACTCCACGTAATCCAATACGTTCATCCATCCAGCGTTCGAGTTGTGGTCGTGCTGTTTTCCATAAATCTAGATCGGGATAAAGTTGTCGCCCGATACCTTCAATATTGATAATTGTTTTTTGCAACATAATTAATTGCGGCATGATTTCTACATCAAAACTTTGCGCAATTTGTAACAAGCGTTGTAATAACTCACCAAACGAAATGTCATGCATAGGACGATCAAGTAACGGTTCGCAAACTGAACGGATGGCTGATTCAAGTTCATCCATTCGCGTGCCCTTTGGTACCCAGCCCGATTCAATATGCAGTGCTGCAACACGGTGGTAATCGCGGTTTAAAAAGGCAAGAAAGTTATCAGCAAGATAACGTTGATCAAATTCCGTTAATGAACACATGATACCGAAATCAATAACCTTAACAGTATCAAGTTTATTGCCATTAGCAGGTTCTACAAAAATATTACCGGGATGCATATCGGCATGAAAAAAATTATCACGGAATACTTGTGTGAAAAATACTTCTACTCCGTATTCTGCTAGCCATTTTAAATCGACATTCGCGGCTTTTAATGCATCGACATCACGAACTGAAACACCTGTCACACGTTCCATCGCTAAGACATTGCGTCGTGTTAATTTCCAGTTAATTTCAGGAACAAAATAACGTTCCTGTTCTATAAAGTTACGTCTTAATTGTGATGCGTTGGCTGCTTCTCTTTGCAGATCCAATTCGTTAAGTAATGTTTTCTCAAATTCTTTAACGACGCCAGTAAACTTTAATGCTTCACCGTGTGGGAAGTATTTTTCTGCTTTTTCAGCAAGAAGGTGTAATAGACTTAAATCTTTACGGATAACGACTTCAATGTCAGGACGTAATACTTTAACAATAAAATCACGACCATCCTTAAGTTTAACGGCATGAACTTGTGCAACAGAAGCTGAAGCCAATGGTGTTTCATCAAACTCGAGAAAGACCTCATTCAAGTCGCATTCATACGCTTCTTCAACAATTTTTCGTGCTACCTTGCCGGAGAAAGGAAACACGGCATCTTGTAACTTAGCTAGTTCATTAACAATATCTTCTGGAACTATATCTCGACGTGTCGATAATATTTGCCCGAGCTTGACATAGATAGGCCCGAGCTCTTCCAACATTAATCGTAAACGTTCTGCTTGTGTTCCTTTTCTTCTTAAACCAAACCAGTTCCATGGAAACATGTAAAAGAAAATACGAAACGGCCTGAATAACGGTGTGGAAAAAAGATATTCATCCAGTCCGTATTTAATAAAAACACGTTGAATTGTTAATAAGCGAAAAAATTGTTCCATTTTTAATTTCCCTTAATTCGCTTTTCGAGTTTGTTTAATCTTTGTTCAAAACGATCAACATCATCGCGTAATACATCAACGTCTTTATTAAACTCTTCGACTAATAAATCGTCCGGTAACATATTAACTTCAAAACGAAGATATTCGCTGACATCATTTGCCAATGTTTTACCTGTGTTTGCCGCAAAGCGCCTTGTACTACGGAAAAACTTTCCAATTTGATAAGCCATGCTATCGCCGACCCATTTAGAAAGAGGTTCTTCCAAATCAATTTCTATAGCTTGCATGATATTTTGGAAACGCTGTGCAAGGCCGATATCACCAATGATCTGCATATCTGTAGGCAGCGTTCCTTTATTATCTTGTGATGACGCTATCATTTTTATAAAGTTTGTTGGTGTACCTTTTATTAATACATCAGGCTTGTCATGGTAATCAGCCTGCATCAACAAACCTTTTTCAGATGGAAATAAAAAAACAGTCAGGTTCGTATTAATAAATTCAAAGCCAATTACCTTTCCTTCTAGGTCAGCGAGAGAACATAATGTTTCTTCATCCAGACTTAAGGCTTTGTTGATTAACCTTTCAACATGAGAGATCCAGGCAGGCGTATTATTTTCAGGTACTGCGCTCATATTTTATAACCCCGATGGATCGCCACAATACCGCCAGACATATTATAATATTGCACTCTTTCAAAACCGGCATTCTGCATCATGCTGGCTAATGTTTTCTGATCGGGATGCATACGAATTGACTCGACCAGATACTGATAGCTAGCTTCATCATTCGCTACGGCTTTGCCGAACATTGGAATTAATTTAAATGAGTATTCATCATAAATTTTATCAAATACTGGAATGACAATTTTTGAAAACTCGAGAATGATTAATTGAGCACCGTATTTCAACTTGCTATACATCGAACGTAACGCTGCATCTTTATCTGTGACATTACGCAAACCAAAAGCAATGGTCATACAATCAAAACGATTATCTTCAAACGGTAAAGCTTCTGCATTTCCCTGCACATAATCAATCCCTTTAAACAAGCCTTTATCAAGGAAACGATTGCGTCCTTCCTTCAACATCTCCGCATTAATATCACATAAAGTAACACGCCCATCATCGCCAAGTTGTTTATGTATTAATCGAGCAATATCGCCTGTACCACCGGCTAAGTCGAGGACTTGGTAATTTTTTCTGATAGCACAAAGGTGAACTGCCTGACGTTTCCATAAGCGATGAACACCTAAGGACATAATATCATTCATTACGTCATACTCAGAGGCAACAGAACTGAAGACATCCGCTACGCGACGAGCTTTATCCTCAGTAGGAACCTGTTCGTAGCCAAAATGTGTTGTGGGTTGTTCAGACATTAGGTTTTCTAACATAACCGACTTTCTTTAAAGCGTCGAGGTATGTCATCCACTTGCTATCATGTTCAATACCTAATTCATATAAATATGACCATGAATACAAACCAGTATTATGTCCATCATCAAAAATAAGCTTAACAGCATAATTTCCAACAGGTTCAATTTCTGAAATATTGACGTTCTCTTTGCCAGTTTGCAGTACTTCTTGCCCGGGGCCATGCCCTTTTACTTCAGCAGAAGGAGAATGAACACGTAGATACTCGCAAGACAATTCAAACTTCTCGCCATCATCAAACTCAAGCTCTAATACACGAGACTTCTGATGCAAATTAATGGAAACAGGGTTAGGAGTGTTTTCAGACATTAGTTTATAACTATATTAAAGAATGTAACGACTCAAATCTTCATCTTCAACAAGTTCATTAAGATGGTCATTTACATAAGTTTCATCAATACTTATGACTTCACCTTTCTTATCGGAAGCTTCAAAAGACAAAGTTTCTAACAAACGTTCCATAACCGTATGTAAA
>JBMZNW010000028.1:0-8711 GCA_049619915.1 Gammaproteobacteria bacterium | reverse complement strand
AATATTCTCGGTATTGTCGTTTACCTGCCAGGCTATTTCGGCGATACGTAAAATACCATCATCAGTAAAATTAACTTCTACGCCTTCTGTTGCTAATAACAATGTGTATTGTTCCGTTAGTGATGCATCAGGTTCAGTTAAGATGCGGACAAAATCATTTGCAACCAGTGCATTTAATTCAACGCGAATAGGCAAACGCCCTTGCAGTTCTGGAATCAGATCAGAAGGCTTAGCAAGATGAAACGCACCTGATGCAATAAATAAAATATGATCGGTTTTCACCATACCGTACTTGGTAGAAACAGTGCTACCTTCAACTAAAGGTAATAAATCACGTTGCACACCTTCGCGCGACACATCAGCACCCGTCGTTTCAGTACGTCGCGTCACTTTATCCAGCTCATCAAGAAAAACGATACCGTGTTGTTCAACATGTTCAATCGCGCGCGCTTTTAGATCATCTTCATTTACCATCTTTGCGGCTTCTTCTTCGGCAAGTAATTTTAATGCATCTTTAACATGTAACTTACGCGTTTGTTTTTTATTGTTACCCATGTTTTGAAACATGCCTTGTAACTGATTGGTCATTTCTTCCATACCTGGAGGCGCCATAATTTCTACACCAATACTTGGCGCATTTAATTCTGTTTCAATTTCCTTATCATCAAACTTTCCTTCCAGAATCATTTGCCTGAACTTCTCACGCGTCGTGTTAATGCTTGAAGATTCATTATGATCGTCTTCGCCCATCATCCGCGCAGGCGGTAATAATATATCAAGCACTCTTTCCATTGCTGCTTCGTCAGCCTGATCGCGTACTTTATTCATTTCAATTTCGCGTGTTTGCTTAATCGCAATATCAGCCAGATCACGGACAATTGATTCAACATCACGACCAACATAACCGACTTCAGTAAACTTGGTCGCTTCAATTTTTATAAACGGTGCTTGTGCTAACTTAGCAAGACGTCGGGCTATCTCAGTTTTACCGACACCAGTTGGGCCAATCATTAAAATATTTTTCGGTGTGATTTCATTTCGAACAGATTCATCAACCTGCGCACGACGCCAACGATTACGCAGCGCAATAGCAACAGCACGTTTAGCTGAATCCTGACCGATAATGTGTTTATTCAATTCGGCGACAATCGCCTGTGGAGTTAATTCTGTCATGTGTTTAAATTTGTTTATTATTTATTGAGGATATTAAAGTTCTTCAATTGTTAAATTGGAATTAGTGTAAATGCAAACATCAGCAGCGATACCCAGACCTTTTTCTACAATATCTCTGGCGCTCATATCAGTATTTTCGAATAAGGCTCTTGCCGCCGACTTCGCATAATCACCGCCAGAACCAATCGCCATAATATGATTTTCCGGTTCGATAACATCGCCGTTACCCGAAATGATTAATGATGTTGATTTATCAGCAACACAAAGCAATGCTTCCAGTTTGCGTAGCATTCGGTCGGTACGCCAATCTTTTGCCAACTCAACCGCTGCGCGCATTAAATTACCCTGGTGTTTTTGTAATTTCGCTTCAAAACGTTCAAATAACGTAAATGCATCCGCCGTTCCACCAGCAAAACCGGCGATAATTTTTTCGTCATACAAGCGACGCACTTTGCGAGCATTACCTTTCATGACGGTATTTCCCAGTGATACCTGCCCGTCACCACCAATAACAACGTGACCATCACGCCGAACAGATAAAATCGTTGTACCTCTATATTGTTCCAATGTGTTTCTCCTAATAAGCAGGGGCGAATTGTACCTGAGGACCTCAGTAATTCCGATACATAACTGTCTGATATAGGGGCGATTTAGCCAAACTCAAGCAATTAGACTAATCCGCTTTCTTTCGCCGTGCCCGTGGATGTGTTTTGTCGTAAACCTGTGCTAAATGCTGGAAATCCAGGTGTGTATAAACCTGCGTGGTACTAATATCTGCGTGGCCGAGTAATTCCTGAACTGCGCGTAGATCGCTACTGGATTCAAGCAAATGGCTAGCAAAGGAATGGCGTAACATATGCGGGTGAACATGATTTGGTAGGCCTTGTTTAATCGCCCATTGTTTTAATCTATCTTGAACTGAACGTGGGCTAATGCGTTTACCTCGGCTACTAATGAACAAAGCAGGTTCAGTTTCATCAACCATCGCGCTACGACTTTTTAGCCATTGTTTTACTGCCTTAATGGCATGTCCACCGACAGGCACACTACGTGTTTTATTACCCTTACCTGTTACCGTTAAAATACGATCATTAAAATCGATATCGTTCAAATTCAGACTGATTAATTCTGCCAAACGTAAACCGGAAGAATAAATTAATTCCAGCATCGCTTTATCTCTGATGGCTAATGTATCGTCTTCTTTAATCTCAACAAGCTGTGCAGTTTGATCCGCATCGAGCACTTTCGGTAATTTACGTGGTGACTTAGGCGCGATAATACCTTCGGCAGGGTTATTTTTAACTTTGCCTTCTTTTAACAGGTAACGATAAAACGCTCTAATAGCTGACAGGTTGCGTTGTAAGGATCGGCCACCTATGCCTTGTCTATGTCTGCTTGCGACAAAACCTCTTAGTTGTCGGCCATCAAGTTCAGACCATTTATTGATATTTTGTTGTTCGCAATACGATTCTATATTTTTAAGATCGCGTTGGTAGGCTTTACAGGTATGTTCAGAAAGATGATGCAGCGTCTTTATAAAAGACTCAAGTAAAGCTATCTCAGAGGGCTGCATTTAGTTTATTCACGCCTTTCTTCAGGCTCTTAAAGAATGGATAAACAAAGAATAAATTAACGTTGCGCTACCCATGGTTTCAGGATGAAACTCAACACTTCTCCAAGATTCGCTAACAATTCAACGCCCATACCCGGTTGAAAACGTTCGGCATCAAAACTGCCAATCGACATAATGCCGCCCCAACCTTCTCCGTGTAACGGAATCATGACCGAAGAAGCAATTTGATCACCGTCATCACCGAATAAAAAAACTTGTTGCTGGCGTTTCATGCGGCCACTTAAAGGCAAACGTTTTTCGATAATACTTTTGAATAATGATTGCTCGCTTGTTTCCGTACCAGCAAATTCATCAGTTGGAAAACTATCAACAAATGCCGGATTAGCGAATACACGAACAACAACGCGATCAGCACGAAAGTTTTTCTTCAGGTTTTCATAGAGTGTATTGAAAATATCTTTTGGATCTTCCGCATCCATTAACGTTAATGCTAATTGATGCATGCGTCGTGCGAGCTCTTCATTCTGTCGAGCGATTTCAATTAATTCATGCAAACGTTTACGTGATAATTCGTTTTGTTCACGTAGCACAGCAACTTGTCTTTCTACCAAGGACACGGCGCTACCATGTTGATGCGGGATATTCACTTCTGCCAGTACATCAGGCCGTTTATTAAAAAAATCCAGATTGTTTTTCAAATATTCGGCAACCATACCTTCGGTAATGGTATTTGCTTCCAGGTTTTTTTCTTCCTGCGCGCTCATAGTTCTACTTTCCCCTCAAATACAGTTGTCGCTGGCCCGGTCATATAAACAGGTTCACCTTCTCCGGCCCAATCCAAAGTCAAATGACCTCCGCGTAATTCTGCGTCTATTGTCCCTTCCAAATACCCCTGCTGGCAAGCAATAACCATCGCCGCACAAGCGCCGCTGCCACAAGCCAGTGTTTCACCGGAACCACGCTCATAAACACGCAGTTTAAAGGCTTTTTTATTCAGTATTTGCATAAAACCCACATTAACACTCTCGGGAAATATCTCATTCAGCTGTATCGCAGGCCCGAGCACATTCACAGGTGCAATATCGACATCATCGACAATAATAACCGCATGCGGATTTCCCATGGAAACAGCACCAAAAATGATCTCATCTTCGCCCAGAACAAGCGTATATTGTTCTGCACATTCATCTGTTTGCATTGGAATTTTAGCCGGCTGAAATTCCGGAATGCCCATATTAACGGTGACGCGACCATCATCATTAATATTTAATATCAATTGTCCGCAATCTGTATCGGCAATAATCTCACTTTTATTTATCAGCCCTTTATCTCTAAGATAAACGCCAACACAGCGCGCACCGTTGCCACATTGTGATACTTCACCACCGTCTGCATTAAAGATGCGATAACAGACATCGGTCTTATCATTTTTCGGCGGTTCTAATAACAAGACTTGATCACAGCCAATGCCAAATCGGCGATCGGCAATATGCCTGACTTGTTCACGGCTCAAATTGACAGATTGCGAGAAACTGTCAAAAACGACAAAGTCATTGCCGATACCGTGCATTTTTGTGAAGTTATGTTCCATTTGCGTAGGGTACAACCTATCTAACAAACGTCATAGTGTCGAATCACAATTTGTTGCAATTCTACTCTGGGTTTTTAGCTATTTCTGGAATATGCAAGGTGGAGGTTGGGAAAGCGCATTCGGCACCATGTGATTCAACAATATTGATCACCTTAAGCAACACATCCTGCTTAACCTCATGGAACTCAATCCAGTTAGTCGTTTTTGTAAACGTATAAATGAAGAAGTCCAATGACGAAGGTGCAAACTCGTTAAAATTCACAATCAAGGTTTGTCTTGTATCGATGTCATCATGCTCTTTTAACATCGCTTTAACATCAGCAATGATATCCTGCATCTTCAATACATCATCATAGCGAATACCGATAGTTTCTTTGATACGACGGTTAGACATACGTGACGGGTTTTCAACTGAGATACTAGTAAATATTGCATTCGGCACATACAAAGGGCGCTTTTCAAACGTCCGTATTGTCGTCAATCGCCAGCCTATTTTTTCGACCGTGCCTTCAATCTCTTTGTCTGGTGATCGTATCCAGTCGCCGACATCAAATGGGCGATCCATGTAAATCATAAAGCCGCCAAAGAAATTAGCTAACAAGTCTCGCGCAGCAAAACCAACGGCAATACCACCAATACCACCAAAGGCTAATACACCGGAAATGCTGTAGCCCAGTGTTTGCATTGCTACTAACGTAGCGGTAATGATGATAGAAATACGCAGTAATTTTGCTATCGCATCAGCAGTTGTTTCATCAAATTGCTCACCTGCAATCTTCTTCTTTTCGATGATGTTTTTTTCAGCTCGTCCGATAAATCTGACCAAAAACCAGCTTAGAACAAAGATAACACCAACATCACGTAGCGGTGATATAGCTCCAAATATCGCTGCGCCTGTTTCGCTTTTGACAATTTCAGCAGCAAAGCTAAGCCCAATAACCCAAATCAAAAAGACAAGTGGTTTACGCGCAGCATCTAGCAACGCATCATCCCAATAGGTTCGAGTACGCTCCAGTTTAGCCACGAGTTTAGAAAGAATTCTTTTTTGTACCCAGTTTATTAATGCTGTCACAAAAACAACAATAAAAACCTGCACTATCCAGTTTTCATTTTTTAAATAAGATTGCATCCACTCGAAAAAATCTGACCAGCTCATTGCATTACCTTTTAAATCAATTTTTTATAAATAATTAATATATAGGAGAAACACTGTAACCCTGTTTTTCCAATAAGGCGAGTACACCTTCTTTACCGGGAAGATGCATGGCACCAATAGCGACAAACGCGTTACCTTGTTTCAGAAAGCTTTGCATACGTTCTGCCATAATATGATTTCTATCTTCAATTAATTTTTTCATTAATTTCTCATAAACCGGCTTATCTTCAACAGAAAAACGTTGTGCATAATTAAACAAACCTTCTAAATCACGTTTTAAATAAAACGCTTTCATTGCCTGAAAATCCTGCTCAACCTGATCATAATGACAGACTGTATCTGTTAATAATTTAACTTGTTCAGGAATACTCAAATCGCTAAAAAGTTTTGCTTGTTCTTTTAATGTTTCCAGACCTGCGACTTGCGATCCATTTTGTTTCGCTAAAGATAACAAGACCATATCTAAAGGCTCACCTTCATCAGGCGGATAATTCATCAATAGAAATGCTGCCCAGGGTTTCATCACTGATACGGCATCGGCACCGAGTCGATACGCAGCTAAGATTGTTTTTGTATTATCATAAATAGGTTTATCGACAAGGCTTGATAATAATGTGCCATCATTAAAAAACATGGAGCGCGAAAATAAGGACAACTGTTCCAGATCGGGTAATGCTTCCATCACAAACTGACTGGATTCATTTAATGCTTTATTAACAGGCTGAGGCAAGGTTGTTATTTCAATATCAGACACGTGAATCGTGCCATAGAGATAACTTGTTTTCGTGCCTGCTTTACTAATTTTCCAGAGCAGCCCTTGCGAGTGTTTTATTTGCTCTGCTTCAGCATAACTTTCCTGTAGCGGTTCACATTGCGCTGAAATTAATTCTTTCGCATAAAGATTACTTACACTAAAGAAAAATAATAAAAGGTAGATTAGTTTGTTAGCCAAGTGCATCGTCTCCCAAGTCCAGTTCAGGTTCTTTTTCAATATTTGTAATAACATTCGATCGTTCTTTCCATAAGTCAGTCTTTTTCAATTCATCTAATGACGTATCAAACTGTCCATGCATACGAATTAAACGTGATTGTAATTCAACACTATCCGGGATATTTGCCTGATCTAAAATTTGCATCGCGCCTTGTTCATTATTACACGCTAACACCATATCACAACCGGCATTGAGCGCAGCTTCAGCACGCTCAGGGTAAGAGCCGATTATTTCCGCGCCGGCCATACTTAAATCATCGCTAAAAATCGTACCTTGAAATTCCAGATCTTGTCGCAAGACTTTCTTTAGCCAGAACTCGGAAAAACCGGCAGGATTTTTATCGACTTTGGAATAAATCACATGCGCCGGCATCAAAGCCGCTAAACCTGCATGAATCATTCTTTCAAACGGAATTAAGTCATGCATTTGGATATCGGCAAATGTACGTTCATCATAAGGAATCGCAACATGTGAATCTTCAACAACAGAACCATGCCCGGGAAAATGTTTACCAACAGCTGCCATACCCGCTTCTTTCATACCTTTCATATAAGCACGAGCTAGTCTGGCAACCTTCTCAGGATCTTTATCAAAAGCACGGTCACCTATTACCTGACTGATTGTGCCGCCAACATCAAGTACTGGCGCAAAACTAAGATCAACACCCACGGCTAATAACTCTGCCGCCATTAGCCAGCCCGCTTGCTGCGCTAAAGATTCAGCTTGTTTCATTGTTCCGCATTTATTGAATAAAGCACAAGCAGGTAAGCGACTAAAACCTTCGCGAAAACGTTGTACGCGACCGCCTTCATGATCAACCGCAATTAATAAACGCGGCTGGCGTAATGCATGGATTGATTTTGTTAACTCGTTTATTTGTTCGGCTGATTCAAAGTTCCGAGTAAATAAAATAACACCGCCAACATGCGGATGGCATAGCATTTCACGTTCATCTGCTTCCAATTCAAGGCCGCGCAAGTCACACATAACCGAGCCTAATGACATTTTACCAATACTCACGTTTTACTTATTTCCTTTATGTCCATTTTATCTCTTAAAGTATCACCTAATAAGTTAATCGATAATACTAAAGACAGAATAGCAAAACCCGGCGCTAATACCATATGTGGCGCAATCAACATGTAGCGTGTGCCATCACGAATCATACTGCCCCAGGATGCTGCTGGCGGTTGAACGCCTAAACCGAGAAAAGATAAGCCGGCTTCTGCAATGACAACACCGGCAAAGGCAAACGTTGCTTCAACAACCAGCGGCGCCATAATTAATGGCAAAATATGTTTGATGGAGATAATTAAATCTGTCGTTCCCAACGCATGTGCGGCATTAATATGCTCTCTATTCTGTATCGCTAAAGTTTGCACTCTTGCCAAACGCGCAAACCCAACCCAGCTTACAATAGACAATGCAATAACCGCATTCATTAATCCCGGCCCGAGTAATCCGGCCAACGCTATCGCAAGTAATACTCCCGGGAAAGCAATAAAGAGATCGACAACCATAATCAAACACTTGTCCCAAAAACCGCCAAGCCAGGCTCCTAACACACCTAAAAACGTGCCTAGCAAAAATGAAATAGAGACAACAATAATGGCAACCGTTAATGAAGTACGCGCACCCATAATTAAACGTGCGCTGATAGAACGACCAAGATCATCATAACCTAGCCATTGTTCCCAGCATGGCAATAATAAAATTTTATCTAGGAAAATTTGATCCGGGTACAACGGTAATATCGGAGCAAGAACGGCCAGACCTGTCCAGACTAATAATATAAATAACGGTAAAGAGTAAACGCTTTTCATAAATCCAGCTTTACTCTTGGATCGAGTCGAGTATAAAAAAGATCGGTTAATAGATTAACGAATACATAAGTCACACTGATGAGTAATACGCAAGCCTGCACAACCGGGTAGTCTCTTTTCTGTATTGACTCAATCATTAACTGACCTATTCCCGGCCATGCAAATATTGTTTCCGTAATCACTGCACCGGCTAACAGCGCACCGAACTGCATGCCCAAAATAGTAATGACGGGTAAGCCTGCGTTTCGTAATGCGTGTATCGCTAATACTCTCACTTCGCCTAATCCGCGCGCTCGCGCTGCACGAATATAATCTTCCTGTAATACTTCCAGCATTGAAGCACGAACCATACGCGACAGTATTGCTGCTAAAGCCGTACCCAATGTTAATGCAGGCAGGACGA
>JBMZNW010000027.1:10604-13268 GCA_049619915.1 Gammaproteobacteria bacterium | reverse complement strand
CAACGGTTCTGGGATTCTCCAACTATAGCAACTAAGCCTGGATTAAAAGCAGTTGATTTATTTAATGACATTCATTCGGGAAAAGTCAAAGCACTTTGGATAATGGCAACTAATCCAGCTGTTAGTGTTCCAAATGCTGATCTTGTTCAGGAAGCTATAAAAAAATGTGATTTTGTTGTTGTGTCTGAATGTATTAAAGAGACGGATTCAACACGCTATGCGGATATTTTATTACCTGCACATGGCTGGGGTGAAAAGTCCGGTACGGTTACAAATTCCGAAAGACGTATTTCACGCCAACGTCCTTTCTTAAAAGCAGTCGGTGAAGCGAAGCCTGATTGGTGGTTAGTTTGTGAAGTCGCGAAACGAATGGGTCATGCAGATGCGTTTCAGTTTGAACATGTTGCTGATGTTTTTCGTGAACATGCAAGGCTATCCGCTTTTGAAAATAACGGTGAACGCGATTTTGATATCAGTGGGCTAATTGATATTAATAATCAGCAATACGATGAGTTAGAACCGATACAATGGCCTATTACAAAAGATAAACCGAAGGGCACAGCGCGTTTATTCGAAGATGGTAAGTTTTATACCAAAGATAAAAAAGCGAAGTTCATTCCGATTGAACCAAGAATGCCAGTCGAAACGCTAACCGAAGATTATCCTTTGGTTTTAAATACCGGTCGCGTAAGAGACCATTGGCATACGATGAATCGCACCGGTAAGTCACAACGACTATCGCGTCATATTAAAGAACCGTTTGTGCAATGCCATCCACTTACAGCGAAACAATTTAATATAGAACACGATAAGTTAGTTCATATAGAAAGCCAGTGGGGCAGTGTCATCGTGCGCGCCGATGTTACGGAACGTCAGCGACAAGGAGAAGTATTTATTCCTTTGCATTGGAACGATCAGTTTTCAGCAAAAGCGAAAGTTGATGTCGTAGTAAACCCGCATGTTGATCCGATATCAGGACAACCAGAATTTAAGCATACGCCAGTCAAAATAAAAGCTGTGGAACATCATTGCTTTGGTTTCATATTGAGTCGTAAGGAATATCAATTAACAGATATTGAATATTGGTCAAAGCTTCGTGAACAAGATAACTGGCGTTATGAATTTTCAGATACGAATCCGCATGACTTAACTTGGTTAAAAAACATTGTCGAACAAGATAAGTGTTATGAATGGCTTGAATATAACGATGAATTAAATGGATCAGCGCGTTACTTCTGGTTTGATGACTCTGGCTTACAAGGTTGTTTATTTATGGCGTGTGAGTATACGCAGCTACCAGCAAGAGAATGGTTAACTGAACAATTTACTGAACTAAGTGTTGAATCAGAAAAAAGAACTCAACTCGTTACTGCCAGCTCCGGTTCGAATCGTCCCGATCCTGGCCCAGTTGTTTGTTCCTGTTTTAATGTTGGAGAGAATACGATTCGAGAGTTTATTCGTGAATCAGAACCTGAAGACATTGAAGCAATAGGCAAGTGCTTAAAAGCAGGAACAAACTGCGGTAGTTGCAAACCAGAACTAAAGTGTTTGCTCAGTGAGAATATAGTAACTGCATAAATAATTTAAACTCTAAACTAACATGCTCATAGTGTTTGCTTAGAGTCTTAATTATTATGGATTGTTAAAAATATATTCTGCATCTTCTCTGACGGCAGTAATCCCTTCTCTGGGAGGAAGATTACTAGGTACATTAACATCCCAAACAAGCCCTAATATTTCTAATAGCTGTATAAAGTGCCATCCAATATCTATTTGACCGGGATATAAACCATGCTTTGCTGATGCCGGGAATGCATGGTGGTTATTGTGCCAACTCTCGCCAAAAGTGGGGATAGCTACTAGAGGTACATCATGTGCTTGAACTCCAGCATTATCTACAAGCCAACTCTGTGGTCCTTTAGTATGTGCAAAATAAGAAATATACCAATGCATGGTTGTACATGCTGCCACTCGAACAGAGACTCCCCATAACACCCAAGGGATTCCACCTAATATGTATAAAACTATTGCTATTGGTAATTGTTGAATCATCCAGGTTTTTTGAAGAAACTGAATAAATTTATCATTATTAATTTCTTCACCAGGATCAAATTTGGGCGGCTTATCTAAAACAAACTTACAATGTAAGTTATACCAAGCATCTTTTAATAACCCTTGTCTATGTGCTAAATAATCATGGCATTCTGGTTGTCTTTGTGACCAATCTCTTGTGTCATGTATTTTTATTGTCCACAGTGGTCCACCTATACCTGTTATAGTGCCCATATATATCAGGAAATGTTCTAGTTTTTTTGAACATTTAAAACTTCGATGTATTAATTTCCTATGGAAACCTACTGAGTGGCCTGTACAAAGTGTTAATGCACATAATACTAAAAAAATTAAAAATGCATCCCAAGTAAAGTAAAAAGGAGCTATAAAAATAGCTGTTAGAAAAATAAAGGAATTCCACAAAGATCGCCATGTGTCCCAAACGATTTTCCCAGTTAAAGGACTTACATCTTCATTTAATACAAGAGAATTAACTTTATAAGCACCTTTTGCTGCTCCTCCATGTGTAGCCATCATCTCAGACCTATAAATAAAGTTAACGGAATTAATACTGGGCTAATTAATACAAAAAATGAACATGTTACAAGTTTT
>JBMZNW010000027.1:10302-10593 GCA_049619915.1 Gammaproteobacteria bacterium | reverse complement strand
CCTGATGGAATAATTTCTTTTTGTACATCTGATACTTTTCTTTCTAACAAAGCATCATAATCATTTATCGAGTATAGTGTTTTACTTCTACGGCCTATTACAAATGCTTTAAAAGTACGTATTGGGATAAATATTGCTCCTAAACTAACAAGGGGGATGCAAAAAAGCGTTGTATAAATATTAGGGTATTTACCAGCCGCAAATTCCCACGCTGCTATTTGAAACTCACCTGTAGGACGAAATTCATAGCCTGTTAATATATGATGTAAATCATGATACGGAAGGGCTTTC
>JBMZNW010000027.1:6322-10292 GCA_049619915.1 Gammaproteobacteria bacterium | reverse complement strand
CCGTCTCCATTTAAAGTTTGGCAAATATACTTTTAAATCACGACAAGCAACTGGAGCCCATTTTTTTCTTGAAACGCCTCCATCAGAAGGAAATCCATTTTGTTTATAAAAAAATGCCTTAACTTCTCTAAGAGTCATTGTTTTATCTGCTTCCATAAGTCTTATAATTCCTTTATCCAGTCATGAACATCTTGGGTAGTTAGCAGAATGATAACATTTAATTCATTTCTAATAACAGGCATTATCATTATCAGTTAAAAAATAATACTATTCTTAAATATTCATTTGAGTTTTTAAATTAAGCATGATGACAAAACGTATTCTTGTTTTTCAACATCTTCGTATTGAACATCCTGGTGTGTTTCGTGATTTCTTTAAAGAAGATGGCTTCCAGGTAGTTACTATTGAGCTTGATGAAGGTGAGGCTATTCCTGATTTAAATGATTTTGATGCATTGTGGGTTATGGGTGGGCCGCAAGATGTTTGGCAAGAAGAACAATATCCTTGGTTGATTGATGAGAAAGCAGCTATTAGAAAAGCGGTTAATGAATTAAAGCTGCCTTATGTCGGTATTTGTTTAGGCCACCAATTACTAGCGGATGCATTAGGCGGTGAAGTTGGCATAGGAGATATAGCGGAAGTCGGTATTATGCAAATACATAAAACAGAAGCAGGTAAGCAAAATCCATTTTTAAATAATATGTTAGATACAATGAATTGTTTACAATGGCATAGTGCTGAAGTAAAAACAGCGCCGGCAGGATTGGATGTTTTATCTTCATCGGATGCGTGTGCCATTCAGTCTTTGTCTTTAGGTAATCAGGTGATAACCATGCAATATCATCAGGAGATTATTAATAGCACCGTTTCTCATTGGAGTGCTATTCCTGTTTATAAAGCTGCTTTAGAAAAAACATTAGGAGATAATGCCGCTAATAAACTTGAGAGTCTGGCAAATGACTATATGGATGACTTCAATAAAACTGCGAGGCAGTTTTATGAAAACTGGAAGTCTGTAGTGTTTTAATATTGATGAATAATACGGAAGAAAAAATTGAGTCGCCTTGTGTCAGGAATTGTTGTTTAGATAACGATGATATTTGTTTGGGATGTCATCGAAGCTTGAGCGAAATTACGGCTTGGACTGCAATGAGCAAGCAAGAACAAAAAGTTGTTTTGCAAAATGCGAAACAACGCGCTGCTAAATCAAACAATAAATTTAAATAACTATTTCTTTAACGCTTTATTTAGCGTCTTATCTTTTTTGCGCGATTCAACAGCCAGATCTTTTTTATAGTCGATTAATTTATTCATTAACTTTGTATTACTTGTTGCGAGTATTTCAACGGCGAGTAAACCGGCATTCTTTCCTGAACCAATAGCAACAGTCGCGACGGGTACACCACCGGGCATTTGCGCGATTGATAATAATGAATCCATGCCATTTAAAGCATCGCTTTTAACCGGAACGCCAATAACAGGCAAAGGTGTATAACTGGAAACCATGCCGGGTAAATGTGCTGCGCCACCTGCGCCAGCAATAATTACTTTTAAGCCTTTTTTATAAGCATTCTTTGCGTAGCGTGCCATATCATCCGGCGTACGATGCGCAGAAACAACATGTACTTCATAGGGTACAGCAAATGTTTTACAAGTTTCTGCTGCTGCTTCCATGGTAGGCCAGTCTGAATCACTACCCATAATAATGCCGACTAATGCTTTGTTTTTATCTATCATTTTTCTGCTCCGAAACGAATGCATTTTGCTGCACTGTTCGCTATGTATTCTGCGTCTTCAATTGTGTCACCTAATGCGGTGATGTGTCCCATTTTGCGTCCAATATTCGTTGTCGATTTTCCGTAAACATGAATATGTGCGCCGCTTACTTTTAATGCTTCATTAATTCCAACAGGATAACCTGTGCCCTGCTCTTCACCTAACATATTAATCATAATCGCTGCTGGAGAAACCATTTTGGTTGAACCTAGTGGCATACCGAGTATGGCGCGAACATGATTTTCAAACTGCGAACATTCACAAGCTTCAATCGTATAGTGTCCAGAGTTATGGACGCGTGGCGCCATTTCATTAAGAATAATTTGTTTGTCTTCAGTCAAAAACATTTCGACACCAATGCTGCCGACACCATCAATCGTTGTGACTGCTTTGCGCGCCATCTCTATGGCTTTTTCCGCGAGTTCTTCATCTATACGCGCAG
This sequence comes from Gammaproteobacteria bacterium, assembly GCA_049619915.1. Taxonomy (GTDB): domain Bacteria; phylum Pseudomonadota; class Gammaproteobacteria; order Eutrophobiales; family Eutrophobiaceae; genus UBA7359. Next base: position 8,074 of record JBMZNW010000027.1, on the reverse strand, counting down.
GTGCACGAACAATATGACAAATATGATCTTTCTGAACAGATTCAACAACAGGGTAGTTAACCATTTCGCCATCAGCGCGGCGCGTGACCATGACGGCTAATTCACCAGTGAATTTACAAAAGCCTTCAACATAAAGTTCGCGGTTATCACCATCGAGTTTGTTCCAGGCATCATCTATATCGGCAGGCGATTTTATTGTGGCATTACCTTTACCGTCGTAGCCATTACGTCGGGCTTTTAATACCAGAGGCCATCCAAGTTCTTCAGCTTGTTGTTCGATTTCTTCGCGAGAACTAACGGCAGCAAAAGGTGTGACAGGAATATCGACATTACTCAAAGCCTGTTTTTGAATTAATTTATCTTGCACCATCGCAATGGTGTTTGAGCTTGGGTAAAGCGCATGCCCGGCTTCTTCGAGTTTTTTTAAGCTGTTCGCATCAACAAATTCATTCTCTAGGGAAACAACGTCTACTTTTTCGGCGAGCTTAAGCAGGTTGGCTGGATCATCCCAGTCGCCATAGAGTATGTCGGCAGCCAGACATGAAGCAGGTGTGTTTTCTGTCTTTTCCAGAATGACGACTTCACAACCGAGTTCCATTGCAGGAAGCGCGGTCATTTTTGCTAATTGACCGCCGCCAACAATACCGATGCGGTGACCACTGGCGATAAACTTGTTGTCGATATTTCTCGTATTTGCCATTTGTGTGTTAATTATTTATTTCTAAAAAAGTTGGCGAATTTAGCATAAACAGCGGCGTAAATCTGTATTTCTATTGAATCTTGGTTTGTAAATATTGGCTTAATTAAAAGCGGTTTACAGGAAAATGGCTGTGGTTTTTGGTTGTTAGAAACCAATTTATTGGTTATTAATAACCAAATAATCAGTTCTTTTTAAGGCAGAGATCAATAAAGAAACCGCATAACTAATTGAATAATATATAAAAAATAAATATTTTTTAAGTTTGGCACACGATCTGCAATTACATATACAAGAACAAAGTTCTACACCCTAGACAAATATTAATATGAGGATTACGACAATGAAATGGGAAACTCCTGAATACAGCGACATCCGTTTTGGTTTTGAAGTCACAATGTACATCAACAACAAGTAAGACTTCTTTACAGAAAACGAAAAAAGGAACCTTAGGGTTCCTTTTTTTTGCTTACATGGATGTAAGTATGTCGAATATGCAGGAGCATATATTCGACTAACTACAGAGAGTAGATGTGTCTCGGCTGTATGACTAAAGATTGTCGTTAACAATCAATCAGCTCATATCACATGCAACTGTTCTTCAGTAATACAACGATTTCTTCCTGTTTCCTTGGCTTTATATAAAGCCTGATCTGCGCGTTGAAATAACTTATCCAGCGTATCGTTCTTTTTTATCTGAGCCAGACCACAGGAGATGGTTATACCAACGGATTCTTCGCCATATTGAAAACTGCATTTTTCAATGCTCTCTCTTAATGTTTCAGCAACAGCTATCGCAGCAGATAACTCCGTCTCCGGTAAGATTAGTGCAAACTCTTCGCCACCATAACGACAGAAGTAATCACTTTTTCTGATTTTAGATACACACTTTTTCGCAACCGTGCGTAAAACGATATCCCCTGCTTTGTGTCCATAGGTATCATTCACGCCTTTAAATTTATCTATATCTACCAGGCAAAGCGTTAATTTATTGTTGTAACGTTGCCAACGTTGAAACTCATCATTAATACGTTCATCAAAAGCCATGCGGTTTG
>JBMZNW010000027.1:0-6312 GCA_049619915.1 Gammaproteobacteria bacterium | reverse complement strand
GGAATACCAGTGAGCGCATCGTTATAAGCTTTGCTTCTTTCCTCTTCTATAGTTTTTCTTAGCTTCTCGGTTTCGCCTTCCATGCTTTTGAGACGTTCAACTAAATCTTTATGCTGGCTTTCTGATTTTTTCTTTCGATTTTGTTCAACATTAATGAAGTGATCCATATTATTTTGTAACACTTCAATACGGGTATTTATCGTATTTTTAATATCATCAATTGATTTCGCTTCATCAACACCTGACTGAATTAATTCGATTTGTTTTCCTAACTCTGAGTTTAAGTTTTCGGAGTTAGAAAAAGATTCATTTTCCAATGCTTCAATATCGGCTATTTGCAGAGTTATTTCGTTTAACTGATTGGTTACTTTTTTCAAGAAGCCTTCTGTTTCATTTAATTCGGCCTGAATTTCCATGTAAGCATTACTGATAGTGATAGCAATGCGTCTTATTAAATTACCTGTGTCCGTTCCATCGTCACGATCTTCAAGTTGCTTCTTTAATGTGTCGAGTTTATTTTGTGACTTTCCCGGTATCGTTACCCAGTCAAGCAAGGTAAGCAAAGCTTCTATATTTTGATCGCTATTTACTTCAGTCTGGTTTTCAGACTCTGTTGTTACTTTATTTCCACTATTATTATTTTGGTTTTGAGCATTAATCTTTTCTATACATTGATTAATAGCTTTTAATTTTTCTTGTTCACTGTTTAGTGCAATCGAACGTTTACACAGTTCTGCCAATGTTGTTTCAGTATCTTTATGATCAGAGAGTTTTTTTAAGAATACTTTGAAGGTGTCTGGTTTTTGTTTTGTCTTGGCTGAAGATTTATTGATGTTGGTAACAACTTCATTAATTGATTTTAGTTTTGAAACCGGTGCCGCAGAACCATTGTTTATTTCATTATTAATGTCGCGTGCTTTTTCTGCATAACGTTCATAATCTTTATTGCTTGATAAGAGTTGTAATACATTTGTTATTAATGCATTTGTTCTCGATGCATCTGTGTCGCGTTCTTTTTTATAGACCAGTATTGATTGAACCAGCGCATCGATTTCTTTTTGTGGAATATTATCTTTCGAACTTTTTAATGCCGATTTTAAATCAAGTAATTTTTTATCAAGGATGTCGTTTGCGCCTTGATAGGCAAAGGTAAGTTTTAATACAGTTTTTAAGATTTCCTGCTGCTGTTGTTCCCATTCCTTTTCTTTAATATCCAGTTCCTTAATAATTTCTGAATACTGTTTTTTCCAATCTGTCTCTGAACTGGCAGTTTCTTTTTGTGACAACATTGAACACACACCTTGGTTTATAAATATTCATAACGCAGGCGCTGTTTTTAAGAAGGTGTTGTATCTGCCACAGGCTGGCAGATACAACCAATAGAGAATATGCTTTCTGGTGTTATTCGCTAGTTACAGCGCTAGCCTTTTCTTTATCGACCAGAGTGTTGGTGACCTTTAGCACATTTTCGAAGCTGCCAGCAGTAGAACCACTGACCATGTATTTGCCATTAACGATAATGGCGGGGACTCCTGTGAGCTTATAACGTTGTCCCATGACGAATGCCTGCTTTACTTTGGTATCAATTTCATCAGATTTATAAACTTTCATGAATTCATCTTTATCAACACCATGTTTTACAAAGAATTTTTTAATTGCATCGTCGTCATGAATTTTTTTCTTTTGTTTATGGATAGCATCAAATAAAGGGCCATGGATTTTGTCCAAAACACCTAACTTTTCTGCTGTATAAAAGGCTTTGGCATGAGGTATCCAGTTTTTACGGAAAATGCCGGGCATACGACGAAACTCAACGCCTTCAGGCATGTTTTGCAGCCACTCTTTTATGTGCGGTTCAAAATCATAACAATGCGGACAGGCATACCAGAATACTTCCAGTACTTCTATTTTATCGCCAGTCTGAGTCTGTTGTGCCGGGCTGATGACGTTATAACCGTCTGCGGCAATAGCCGTATTAACAAGACCGCCGAATGACAGCAGCACAGATAATGAGATGAGTTGGATTAATTTTTTCATGATTATCCTTACTTATATGTTGTTATATGACGAAATAGTTCGTGTTTACTTACAAAGTTTAGACAGCTAATTTCGCCTTTTACGTCAAAAGTAATGTCATTATTTAGTGCAGACCTTGAATATATTCAGAAACCGCTTCAATTTGCGCTTCAGTCATTGGCGCAGCAATGGTTCGCATAACTTTATTTGCATCGTTTGCGCGTTCTCCGGCTTTAAATGCATTCAGTTGGATTTTGGTATATTCAGCATGTTGACCAGAGACAGAAGGATATAGCGCACCTGGATTACCTTTTCCTGCAGGTCCATGACAGGCCATGCAAGCAGCAACGCCAGATTCGGCATCGCCGGCGCGATAGATTTTTTCGCCTAATTCAATTAATTCTGGATTAGCCGCGCCTTTTTTAATTTTTTGAGTAGAAAAGTAAGCCGCTATATCAGCCATGTCTTCATCGCTTAGTGATGCAACCATCGGCCCCATTTGCGCGTTAACACGATTGCCAGCTTTAAAGTCTTTTAATTGTTTATAAGTATATTCGGCATGTTGCCCGGCTAATTTTGGCCAAGTCGGGTTTGTGCTATTTCCATCAGCGCCATGACAAGCACCGCAAGTTGCTGAAAGAGTTTTACCTTTAGCTGGATCAGCTGCATAGCTGGAGTTGGTAGCAATCATAATTAAACTAACGATCGCTAAATATTTAATTTTCATAGTTGTAATATCCTTTAAGATGATACTTGATTGTTATTTTGAATCTATTTTGACTCTTATTATGGATTTTTTTCGGATAGATGTCCTGTATTGTGTAAGAGTAATTCATAAGTAGATAATCTTCAAAATTGAATATTAAAAACATTAGCAATATCACAGGTGTAAGCGGAGAAACGTTATCAATACAGAAAAATTAGCAAATGGCTGGTATAGCCGTCTCGAATTTCGCTTGGGTGTTGCTTCAATAAAACAGCTTCCTGATGACAATGGTTCTGAAGTTGCGTTTGCCGGGCGATCTAATGTTGGTAAATCCAGCGCCATTAATAAAATAACGAATCGACGTGGCTTAGCCAGAATCAGTAAATCTCCGGGACGTACCAGAGAATTGAATTACTTTTCTTATGATGACCAGACTCATTTAGTCGATTTGCCCGGTTACGGTTATGCCAAGGTGAACGAGACTATGCGTGATGCTTGGGCAAAGCTGATGGAGCGTTATTTACGCGAGAGGCAATCACTACGCGGTATATTTCTGATTATGGATATCCGCCATCCAATGGGAAAGTTTGATCAGATGATGCTGGAATATTGTCAGACGTGCGACTTACCGGTTCATATTCTGCTGAATAAGGCAGATAAATTGTCGAAGAACGCCGGTAATAAGACGATGGCATCTGTTCGCCGTGATTTGACTGATATTGATGCCAGCATTCAATTATTTTCCGCATTGAAAGGTTCGGGTCTTGATGAAGCGCGAGATAAACTGGCCGAATGGCTTTATTTTGAAGACTGAGGGTGATTATAAAAAAAATGGCTCCGAATGATTTCAGGGAGATGAATTGCTCATTCGGAGCCTAAATGTTTCCGACTGGGGAGAGTCGGGTTTTTTCTGCCTAGGGGAGTAAGGCAAGAAAAAAGTACTAACATGGGCTTAGAATGCTTACTGGCTCTTAAGTTCCCCGATTTTAAAATTTGTCAATAAAAAAATTATGTTTATACACAGATAGTTTTTTCTGGTAAACAAATGTTAGAAATTACTTTAAGTTAGCTATTTTGACAAATAAAAATAACTTAAGTTATTGATAATAAAAAGAATAACGAACTGGTTAATTTTTAACAGTTTTGTCATATATAAGATAGTTATGCCGTTTTTGGCCATCTGTGCGCACATCTTCCACAGAGTTATCCACAAAAAATGTGGATAAAAAACGAAGTGTAAAAGCAGCAAATAGTTATCAGAAAAAACTAGAATATATGTGAGCTTTTACTAGTAAGTCATTAATGATCGCAAGTCAGTTTATTATTCAACGACCTTTAATAATTGCCCTTTTTTCGGTTCACCCTTCGGGTACATTGCATTCAATAATCGTAGTTGCGATTCTGCATGCGCATCCAGTGATGATTTTTTCGCTAGTTCGGCAAGACGTGTCTTTTTATTTGCCTGAATGACTTTTAAGCGCAAAGGTTTCGCCAACGCTCTCTCTTTTTTTGTTAAAGCGTGAAAGCTTTTTGCTGTATTCAGCATAGCTTGATCGTATTTAGCCAGATTGTTTGCAACTTGTGCTGTTCCGGCGACAACATAGGCGCGTTGCTCGAAATAGATAACGGTAAACCGTGTTGGTCTAGCTCCGTCTTTTGTATTGATAACAGACACGCCCGTGTGTGCTTGCAGACCATTAATATTCAATTTCGCTTCATTCTTAAGGTTATTTAGCCCCATGCGCTGAATCATAAAGTTTCTTGGCGAGATATTTTTATCAATATCTTCAACAGTAATCTGCATGATTGCTGCTCCGCCTGGAGCGGCCAGTACAATTCGATCGGGTAAGTTTGAGACTTTCCATTTCTTTGGAAAAGTCATGGAAAAGTTGAGATCTTCATGAAAAAAGCGATTCCCACGTAATATGCCGTCGCGAGGACTATCGCCATAAACCATTTTATTAACGTAAGACATGTATTCTTCGTGACCGACAAATTTTGCCGATGACGTATTTTCGGCTAGTCCATGTGCGGTACCGACAACTTCCTGCAAGCGTGTATCACTGTCAGGGTGTGTTGAAAAAACACCATGATAAATTCTCGGTTCGCGGCCTTCCGCTTTTGCAACTTCTCTTTCAAATACTTCCTGGTTTTTTAAAACACTAATAACATCAAGCATGGCATTCGGGTTATAACCGGTACGAGCGAGATATTCGGCACCTAGCCGGTCTGCTTCCAGTTCATGCTCTCGGCCATAACCTCGCAGCAAAGCTGCACCAAATAATTGCGCTAACTGTGAAGATGCTTGATTCATTCCAGGAACAAATAACGAACCGAGTGTTAAACCTAGATTAGTTAATTGGTTTGCACTGTGCTGGCGCACTGAATGGCGAGCAGTGACGTGGCCTACTTCATGTCCTAGTACAGCAGCGAGTTCGGCTTCTGATTTCAAATAAGACATTAAGCCTCGGGTGATATAAATATAACCACCGGGTAAAGCAAAAGCATTGACCTCTTGGCTATCCAGCACTGTGAAGCTGTAATCGAGACTGTTGCGATGGCTCTTTAGTGCAACTTTATTTCCAATCTTTTGCACATAGGCTTGTAGTGCCGGGTCATCGTAAACTCTATATTGCTGGAGTACCTGTTGATTGGTTTTATGACCCAGTGCAATTTCATCGCTTTCTGACATAAGAACTAGATCCTGTTTACCGGAGACAGGATTAACAGCGCAACCGCCGAATAGAGAAAGTGATAAGAGTAAAACAGGAAGTATAAATTTCGATTTCATGATGTTTCGACAAGCCTCAAAAAAGATCAGTTCCTTTAATAATTAATTATTCTCAAATCCAGTTTATGCCGGATACGCATCCGTAATTGTTTGTTGCGTTTATATAACCAGCCATTTGCTTCTACCGTTTTCCCTTGTAAAGAGATTAAATCATTTTTATTAAAATAGTTTAAATCATCTTTATGAATGCGAAGTGCAACATTGTTTTGCAAATTTAACCAGATTGAAGAACGACTTTCTGTTATGCGTTCGACTTTACCGGAAATAATATGAAAACCTTTTTCTGAGCCTTCTAAGTTATTTACATGCCGTGTTTGATATTGCGGTAAGGCCCATAGAGCAATTTTTTTCTGCTTAGCAGATAGTGAGGCCGCGTTGTAGCAATCAGCTAACGATAAATTTGGCGCAATTCTTAAAGGCATAGCCAGCCCTTGCCGCAGAAGCTCTGCCTGAATATTAAGACCGTTTTTAAGATACAAATGAGCTAATGTGCGCTTGTGCCGATCAAACCGTTCTTCTCCATAACTCAGATGAACTGATTCTTGATTTTTAAGTAAATCCTCTAGACTCGCTTTCGCTTTTAATGCGCCTGCATCTGAAAGTTTGATATTGTCATGATTAATTTCCGGCGTATTAATACCAATTAAACGAATGTGGCGATTGTCAGTAAGAATGACAGTATCGCCATCAATAATGCTTTTAATACTTACTTCTTCATAAAAGTGGGCGCTTACACATTCAGATGAGTTATTGGAAAGTGAATAGCCTAAAGCGCTAGACGCAGAAAATAATAGACATA